>CAYGPQ010000031.1:9200-44682 GCA_964351775.1 uncultured Kordia sp.
TAATAAAGTAAGCAGCATCTTGTTCTGTGGCTTTATATTTTGTTGACATTTATTACGTTGTTGTACTACTTTTTTGTTTGCACGGACTGCAAGTCCGCGTTATCGGGGATATAAGATTTAAATTTCATAATTTTTATTTTACATTATGATGCTTTTATGTGTATCTACTAAATTAAAACGGCTGCAAGCCTTTTAAGGCACTATTAACAAGGTAATTTATCTTTTCACTAAATGTAGCAAATGGTGTTTTCCATAAATATTCACCTTCATAAGTGTCATAAGCTTCATCTACAGATACGTTCCAAGGTTGTGGGTCGTCGCCTTCATCTAAATAAATAAAAGAAAAAACTTTACCTTCAAAACTATGATAAATTATAAAAGGTCTGTTTATTTGTATTCCTCGTTCTTGCATACGCAAATTCCCTTTTTTTGTCATTTTATCGTACACACCATCTATTGGACCATTATTTCCTAAACCATCATATTTACCACCTATAAATAAAAATTCTCTAAACACTTTTGGAAAAAAACTTTCCTCATTTAACATTTTTTCTAGATTTTCGATATCTTCTAAAGGCATACCTTCAGGGTTCCACTTATTTGTGGGATAATTTTTTAATGTATCTTTTATATCAAAGTATGCTTTTAAATATTGTATCCCCATAATTTCAGTTTTTTAGGTTCTTATATAATTGATTGCCTGACTTTATATTCCCTAACTGTCGCACGATTGTATCGTGTGGCATTATTGTTTTAGCTCAAATTCTAAAATGCTACGATATTTTTATATTCATTTCTTGTAAAGACATCCAACCAATACACTACTGCAAAGTTTACAAAATACAATCCTTTTGGGTTATGGAATTTATAATTTCGGCTCATACTTTTGTTACTTATTTAGTATTTCCACACGATGGAATCGTGCGGTAGCGGTGGAGTGAGGCTTTTTTAATTCACTTAAAGATTGTCAAAAAGTTCTTTGGGATAATTGCCAAATTTACCATTGTCATTTAGTACTCGAATTTTTCCATCAGTTAAAGAAGTTGCAACATATTTATTTCCAGTAGTTAAACTATTAGAGAATACATTGTTAGAAAATATATTATCCAAACAAAAAATAACTTTCGGAAATTCTTCTTTGATAAAAAGTTTATCCCATTTACCCGAATTTTTGATCTCTGTTTTAGGAGTTTTTAAAATAGTAATAATTTTATCATTGAGTGTGAGGTTGTCTACAGTCATTTCATTTAACTTATAGAAATCATCTTTTTCAATGTTTAGGAGGATTTTTTGATCTTCTACTTTATAAATCCCATTTTTGATCAATTTCCATTGGTTGCCAACACCAAATTTTTGAATAATCATGTATTCAAAATTAAGATTTAAGAATAATTTCATTGACGAGCTATAATCACTCTGAAAAAAATATAAGCCAAATAAATTATTTTCTTTTCTATGTAATGATTGATCTCTCCACACATCTAAAATAGTATTATGTTTTATTCCTAATTGAAATATCAATTCTAAATATTTTTCCATATATTATTTTTTAAGAATACTTTGATCAAAATTTGGAAAGTTTTCACTTATCCAACGATTGACTGAATTCTTGTTTTTTGAGTTAATCTCTTTATGAAAGAGACTTATTTCTTCAGTAAGTCTTCCCTTATGCCCTTGTATAATTTCCTCTGTTGCTTTATTACTTTTGAGTCGATTTATTTCTTTTACTCTATTTTCTATTTCAATAAATCTCATTTGATAACCATTTAATTTTCCATAATTGGCGGCTTTATTATCAGGTAATCTAAAAATATTACCATCAAATTCACGTCCTACATAAGTAACATTGTTTTTTAAATTAACTTGAAATTGTAAAACGTGATCTATTTCATGTTCAAAGTCTAGAAACCTCATTTCAGGGTGAATTCTCATTTCTTTTTCAATTCTGTTAAAACTATAATCTTTATTTAGAAACTTTCTTACTTGATACCAAACATCCTCTATGTCGTTGTGATAAGTAACATTAACTCCTTTTTCTTTTAAAAAGTCTATTTTTTCCTTAAACTTAGGGTGGTACTTCATTTTTACAGTACCTAATCTTATTGTATCTTCAGAAACTTCTTCTCCAATTTTCGCACCTGTATTTAATAAGGTTGTTTCTCTACGTAGTAAAAAAACAAATTCTTGAATTTTATCTATTAATTTTGCTGCTTTAAGTTTAAAAATATTAGATGTGTCACTTATAATTTCTTTAATATTACCAAAACTAATGATTTCTTCTTTGAATAGTAAATAATACTTACTTACAGTTTCTCCCTGTATTACACCTTTGGTTAAGATAGCTCCTTCATTATATAATTCTTTTAATTGATAGGTAAATTTTGAATTTCCGAATTTTTTTGCGAAATCAGTAATAATTGTGAATTTTCCTCCAATAAATTTTGGAAAGTTTTTAAGTCTTTCAATACCGTACTTAAGTATTTTAATTAATTGATCCCTAGCTTTTCCAGTAATTTTTAAAAGTAATTTCCCTCCACTTATTAACATGTTTCCCATTAATGGAACTAATAAAGGAACTCCAGTTACAAAGCCACCAATGATATATATATGTTCCCAAGTATCTAAAAAATCTGCTCCCCAAGGTTCTCCATTTGGGCCTTTTATTTTTCGTATTTCTTCTTCGAAGGCTTGAATCGCTAAATCGCCAGTAGCAAGTCCTAAGTCAATAATACTTATAGCGGTTAATAAAGGAGTTGTACCTTGTGCTAGTGTATATGCTGAAACTACTACTACAAGTATATCTAGTCCAACACGGATAACTTTTATGAGTTCTTTTAAATTACGTTGGAAAGCCTGATCTTTTAAAAAAATTGCTGGAACTTGAAAAGTAATTTCTTTTCCATCAGTATCTTCTATTACAAAATTCACAAAATCTAATGGATGTAAATAATGAACATAACCCTTAGGAAAAGGTTCAAATGTTCCTGTATTCTCTACATATTCTTCTTCTTCTTGCACAAGAGCAATTCTTCCTTCATTAATATAGCTGGTTTCATCGTTTGTATCGTATAATGCATCATATATATCAGTTATAATATTAGGTATGTCCTTACGTGTTAGGTCGCTAGGAGAATTGACTTGATAGCCTTTTGTATTCCTGAATGTAATGAATTTTTTATACCGATGAAATCCTTGCCCTTTGTAGTTACACAATGCACGTAAAAGTGAAGCGAAAATGGTTTTATTGGGAGCTGCAAACCCTAGCGTATATTGAGAAGTTCCTATACCGTCCAAAGCGGTATAAATGTCCTTTATTATTTTAGGGTTGTCTTCAAATTTGGTATAGAGAAATTGCATCCCATTTTCTTTATCAGCAATGGCTTCTAGTACTTTTATTTGATTACTACTGTTATCTGTGAAATAACGATCAGTATCATATTTTAGTAATCTAATAGCATCATCCCACAATTGAATTTTAGTTTTTTCTTTTATGAGAGAAACAGGTGCTATTGAATAGAGAAAATTAAGTTGTTCATCGGTTGTGTTTTTGCTGTACAACTCTTTAAACTCACTCTTTAGCGTTGACTTTGTAAACGGTTCCCCTTTGACTAACTCCCAAAATGCTAAAAAATCTGCTGCTTTTTTTGTTGTAAGTCTAATTGCTATATATTTTGAAGGAATGACATCAAAAGTTCCATCGTTATCAAGGTCATAGTTGCTAAGATTGAAGCCTTTTTCTCTATCATTTTTATAAAAAAAGAAAATTTTAAAACTAGCTTCTAAGTTCTTCGTATCTATATTAATATAATAATGAGGTTTGGGATTTAAAGAACAGATTCTTTTGTTGAACCTTGCTTCGTCAAAATACCCTACTTTTTCTTCTCCGTCATTTGTATATTTAAAAGGTCTATGGATTTGAATTTCTGTAGTGGTTTGAGCAGGTTTAAACCCGTCTAGTTCTCTTCTAGAAGGAATCCGTCTTTCAGTTCTGTAAGAAGAAGATATGTATCTTTTCCAATCATAAATAAAATTTGGATTGGTTAAATTCTTTTTTAAATCTTTCGCTAATTGCTCGAAATCCGTTTTGCCTATATTAAAGTCTTCTGAGAATTCTCCACAATAATTTTTATAAAAAACACTGTTTTTCCCAGAAGGAACTTCTTCAAAATCAAGCTTCTCCATTAAAGGAAAAAAACTTTTATTTAAAATATCTTCAAAAGGTTTTTCTGGTTGAGTACTTATGAAATTTTGTTTTTTTAAAACCATATTAATTAGTTTTTAAATTATTCTTGTTTATTCTTAATTCGCCACTCGGAAATAACTCCACCAAATCCTTTCGATATGCTAGTATCTCAGCGGCTTTTTGTTTGCCAATGACACTCAAATCAATATGAAATCCTTTATCCGTTGTCCAAATATGTGTGTTGATAATTGGGAAATTGCATACCATGATGATGTCCCAATCTTTCCCTGCTAACGCTGTCCAATCAGCCATCGGAGTTTTCGCTCTGCTTCCATATAAATAAATATGATGTACAGGCGTAATTCGTTCCACATGCTGTTTTAATTCGTTGAGAATGTATGGCAACACCTTGTCGTGCTGCCATATCATTTCTAATTGTACATTACTCATTATTGAAATCTATTCAATGGAAGTAGTACGTCAATTTCTGCATCTGTCAATGCTGTTGCGTATTTATCCTGAACACGACTAGTGTATCTTGTAGGCGAACTTACAACGATACCTTCTGAACTAATGTTCATTTTTAATACATCATGCGCTGCATCATTTACTGGATTTTCAAGATCTGGTTTTTCAAACGTAAAGGTTGAAATTACACCGTAATCAATCTTAAACTGAAGTCCTAGCGGATTTGCGTCATTGTCAAATACTTGTTGTGCTTCTACACCCGAAATCAACGAAATTTTCTTCGCCAGTGTTTGGTATATAATACCCGCACTATCCAGTAAATCCCAATTGGCATCGCGCTGAATTTCAATTTCCTGCTCCATACATTTATAAGTCAATGGAAATACTGCTGATTCGTCAAAATCGGCTACAGTTTGAAGTTTGGCTCCAGAGTTGTTATGAAATGTCAGCTGAATTTCCTTTTTAGAAACCGCCGCATCACCAACTTGCAAGTCATTAAAAACTGTGGCATCATTTAAAATTTGCGAACTACATGCTGTTTGATCTGCTTCAATGAAGTCATCAATATCATCACATTCACACGGCAATGCTTTTTCTACTTTTAAGCCTAAACTGTCTGCTTGTAAAATGGTCAATGAAGTAGGAACGCGCGTTTTCCATGCTTTTCCTTCTTTTACACCTAATGGTTTATTTAACTCATCAACAATAGACATGTATAATGGATCGTCTAATAATGGCAACTCGCCACCATTCCAAATGCTTCCTGTAGTCATGTAGTGCATGACAGCTTGTTCAAATCCTGGACGAACGGTTAAGACAACTCGTGCCAATCCGGCTTGCATGAAACTTCTGAATAACGGATCATTATTTTCAAAATTGTACAGTTGATTCCATTCTTTACGATTTCCCCAATAAAAAGGATAGAAGTTATACGACATAATTTCCCATTCAAAGGCTTGTTCCATAAACTTTGCAAACGAAGCATAATCGTCTAATGATTGCGTTACAGTTACCGTATGATTGTCTAATTCATCACCTGTATACATTTTTTTGCCGTATGTCATGGCTGCTAATGGCGATTGATCCATCAAGTAGGATAAGCAGTTTTTACGCAATACGGTCTGTTCAATTTGACGATAGAATAATGGATTTGAGTCTTTTAAAGCTGTTACTTTTACTTCTTCTTCGCCTTTTTGTGCCAGGTATTCAGCTAGTTTATCTTCATACGCTGTAATGATTGCATTGAAAGTTTCCAACTGCCATCTTTCGTAAGTTTCATCTAATCTTTTGAGCTTAATACTCACGTTAGAATTTCCAGAAAGATGCGATAATGAAGAGAATGAAACTGGAATGCTTGAAACAAACTTAGACAAGTCTTTTGTTAAATTTCGCGGCATTTTTACGCCACCAACAATGATATGTGTTTGACCATTTCCAGAATCTTCACTATCAACCCATTCGGCTTTTGCTTGTAACGTGTAATATCCTTCAGGAATATCTAGCTCCACATGTTCTCCGTAACGTTCATGCGCATCGGTCATTACCTCAGTAGCTTTGTATGAAAATGCTTTTCCAATAAACATTTCTTCCACAGGTGGCTGATTCACTTCGGCATTATAAATAGCAGCTAACTTTTTGTAATTTGTTACTTTAATCTCAGCTGCATCGCTAATTTTTGAACCGCTAATAGTTACTGTTCTTGGATCTTTTGGTTCTGCTAAAATTATTCCGTTAGTATCCGCATCTTCTTCTATGGAGGTCATAGCAATACGATGTAATTTTGAAGGTTGCGGAATGGCAAATTCATACATTAAACGTCGTCCGTAATTGAAGATTTGATTTTTGTATACCTTATCAATCCATCTGTAAACACCCACAATATGTTTGTCGCCTTTTCTATTGTCAAAACCATGTGAATTGTTTTCTTCATATTCTTCCACAATTTTTGAAATACGTTCTTCTTTTACACGTTGTACCACACGATCCATGGCTCTAGATGTAATTTCTTGTGCTTCCGTCATCGCTTGATTGATGCTGTCTTCACTTGAAGTATGTGTAGCAAAATTAACGCCAGCGCTTAAGTTGAAACTCACACTAGCAGGACCTTTAGTTTGCCATCCAGCATTTGAATTTGCGTAAGAAGAGAAATCCTGTGATTCTGAAATAACTTGTGAAACTTCACTTTGCATTTCAAAACGATCCGTAGTAGTTGTGTCAGATAAACGCTCTTTTTCAGTTTCTGAACTTGTTGAGGTTGTGTTTTCTGAACTACGCAATCTACGTGTAGATTTTTCCTTGTATTCACGTGCCATCACATTTTCAATATGTGAAACTTCTCCTTCTGTATAACAATGTACACTTTGCTCTACTTTTCTATAATCGGCAATTCCCAATTGACGCATTCCATATCCCGAAGGCACAAATCTTTCTTCTCCAGTTGGAGGACTTGTGATTGGGCCGTCACTTATTCCTAAACCACAGGTGTCTGGACGTAATACTCCATCAAAAGAAACGGATGTTCCATCTAAGAATGTAACCGTACTTTCTAGACGTAAACTACTTAATGGAATTGGACCTACCGCCACCAGAAAATTTATTTTTACAGAATCTGATCCAGAAGCAATAATAGAAAAGTTGTTTGATTGCGTTAATTCGACACCATCTATATTGAATACTTTAGTAGCAGTACTAATCACAGGAGAAATGCTATCTGCATTGCTAGTAATGTCTGCAAAAAACTTCCAATACGAACTTCCTGTTTTTGGATCAATGGCTACTTTTGAACAAAAAGCTGCTTGGTACTTACTTGCTAAATCTAGTGTAGTTGTTTTTGAGACAGGAAGAATAGTTCCGTTGATGCTTACTGATTTTTTATAAAAAGAAGTGTTTTCGTATAAAGCAGTCGTAAGCTGTGCCGTTTCTTTTGCTAATAGTTCTTTAGCTTGCGCGAAGGTTTTTATCTTGTCAACTGGCTTCAGAAAAGATAAGGTTTCATACGCTAGTGGTGAAAATAAGTTGATGGCTTCTGCCGAATCAATTTCATCATTAAACGAAAAAGAAAATACAGGTACATCAGGATATTTTACAGGAACTGGCTGATCGCAAGGATTTATATTTGAAGCATCATATACTTTATCGCCTCGAAGGTCACACCAAGCGGTTTTAGCAGTTTGCACAGCTACTTCATAGGCATCTAACAATGCTTTTGCATCTTTGTCATAATTTGCTCTAGCTGTTGTATACGCTTCACGATATTCTTTTTCATAAGTAGCATGCAACTCTTCTACTTCTTCTGTTACTTTGGTTAAATTTTGCAACTCTAAATTTGCAATACTTGCTAACAAGCTTTTGCTTAATGGAACAGACTTAAACGTGCTTGTGGTATTTTCGGAATTGTTTTGATTTGCGATGATATCTTCAGAATGGTCAAACAATTCGCTTGGTAAAATTACTTTTGCATATAAAATACTGTTTACAATTGCTTTTTTTTCGTCAATATCTAATTCTTCTCCTCTTGGAAAATTAGCCACCACATGATTTGCTTTGAGCATGTGAATTACAGCTTCTTTTGCATAGAAATCTTCTTGAGTGACAAATTGATAAAACAAGTTGTTCCAAAGCGTCTCATCTGCCGTAAGAACACTGATGCCAATAGTCATTGCTTCAATTTCATCAAGGGTAGCTGTTGTTCTATTTTTAGCTAACCATTCAGAAAATTCAAATAATTTGGAGTCTATCGCTTTTACTTCCGACTTTGTAATGCTTTGATATCCTGCGGCAGTAGTTTGCAATGTTTGCCATTTGGAAACACCAAGTTCTCGGGAAGACATAGCGTCGTAAAAATCATCTGCCTTTGCAGCTTCCGATGGGAAAATAAATCGTAATTCTTTGTTTTTTTCTTCGCTTAAGTCTGGACTTCTGAGACTTGTAAATCGAAAGAGAGTTTGTGAAATTTGTTCTTTCATAAAATAATAATTTAATTGTTACACTACAGTTTATTGCATACGAGATGCGTTTCAATATTTTGAACTATTAAAAGGGTTGGGTTTTGGTTGGGTAATTGCTTAATTCTTATTCAATGTATGTAAAATTCTATTCAACCAAAGAAATATTGTATAAGCGTTGATTTTTTTGTATAAGCGTTGCGTCTTAACTAAAAATTATGTTAAAATTTCAGTCAAGAGTTGTAAAGTGTAAAAATCTGGTTGATTTGAAAACTTAAAAAGCGGGCATAAAAAAACATCACCTTATATGATTTTTAAAATGATGTTTTTAATTGTTTTTCGTGAAAAATTACTCTGCTACCGCATCTTTTATAGAAACGCCATTAATGATAACATCTGTGAGAACATGTGTGCCATTTTTAATGTGAACAACGGCATAGACATCTTGTTGTTGTTCGTTTCGGTTGTTTTCTCGATACAATACTTCTGCATCATAAGCTTTGGATTCTTCCATATAATACGTGTCAAATGGTAAATTGAAATGAACCGCATCACTATAATAATTATAGATTTCGACTTCGACATATTCAAAATTACTATCGGTTAAAAGCTCTTTGGATAAAGTTTCTAAAACTGCATAACCATTTTCATCTTTTGAGAAATATGCGTAGCCTTTTGTATAATTTTCCCAACTGTCATCCGAAGTTTCATAGCGGTCAATTTCAAAATCGAGTGTAATTGATTTTCCGCGAAATGGATCACTTGGATCTACGGGAGCAGTTTTAAATTTGTACACACTGTCGGAGGCAATCGTTTTTTCGTATTTGTATACAATTTGAGCAGAAGCGACAATTTGTGCAATGACCATCAAGCCAAAAAGGAGGTATATATAAGATTTTTTCATTTTTTTAGATTTTAGATTTTTGTTTTTTTAGCATGAGGTAATTCGCAGTGAAAAATCCTGCTCCAATCAATATAAATATCAATCCGCGTAAAGCGAAACTCATATCGGTATCAAAAAAGCGACACGCAATTAATATGGTAATAATTAACATTCCATAATTCAACTTCATGAAGTTAAAAGTGTCAGCACCTTCTTTAATTGCCATAATTCCCAATCCTAATAATAAGATATTTATAAGCACGGTTGCTGTAATATAATCTGCAAGTCCAATGACAAAAATCAACGTAAAAATCAGAAAAACGGCTTGAAACAACTTGACGTTTTGCAACGCTTTTCTTTTGACATCAAAATAGAATAATATACTTGCGATTATAAAGAAAATTACAGCGCAAAAGAATTCTAACGATTCAAAATAGACATTTCGAAATTGGTATTCCCATATAACACGGAAACTTAAGGTAAGTAATATAATGACCGTTCCAACGGAACCCAAAAATCGATACCCGTTTTGTAGTAATGATTTATTTTGAAAATACGGAAGTTGTCCAATATTATAGAAAATTCCAAAAACTAATACATACATCAAATATCCAATTCCATCACTATCATCAATACATACTGGTAATGCGATAAGCAAACTTATAGGAAAAAGCCAATGCAGTATTGAAATCACATGTGTTTTTTGATTCGATTTAATCAGTTGAATATAACGACCTAGCGGAAATAATAACAGTAAAAAATATACTTGTGGAATGGTAGTATTCGGTTCGTAACGATAGCCAAAACCAGCTTCAAAGGCATAATAGGTGATAAAAATGAGGTGTAAAATGATGGCTGAAGTAGATTTTGTCACGTACAATAACGGAAGACATAAAATAATCCAAGCCAATAAATAGGATTCCATATCACCCGAAACATGGTATATCTGGCTCACCAAAGCGATGCACAAACCAACGGAGAAAAACAGAAAAACAGTTGCGGATTCTTTCCAAGCGACGCTTTTTTCTTTAAAAATACTGAAGCCTAAAATGGCTTGTCCGACCAACATTGGGAGAAATGCTAAAATCAGTTTGACAATTTTTGGGAAATCATCCCAATTGTGCGCCATAATAAGAATTAATCCTAATCCGACTAAGGTGGCGCCTAAAATTCCGAAAAGCACAAACAATCTGTTTGAATTGGTGGCTTCGGAAGTTCCGTAATACGCAGTAATTTTTTGTGCAATTTCTTCCGTAATGATTTTATTTTCGATCAATTCGGGAAGTGCATTTATAATTTTTGAACTCATAATTTTAGATATTGAGTGTTTTTAATTAATGATATGGATACCATAAGAATGTTAAGATGATGATTAAAAATAACATTCCGAAAAAGATACTATTTTTAAGAATAATATGCTCAAGTTTTCTAACCAAAGTATAATAGATCGTTCCAAAAATAATTCCTGACATTATAAAAACAGGAATTGTAAGTGATAATATTAAGCTTATACCACCACCACCAACAGGAACAAAGAAGCTCATTATGAATGTTAGAAATCCACTACATACGATTAGAATTGATTTTAATTTATCTTTCATTTTTAATAGTTAAGAATAAAACCTCGCAACAACTTACAAATTGTGTTACGAGGTTCTGGTAATCAACCAACATTTATCCTTCTTGATTTTTTAATGCGTGCACATCTCTGGTGTTTTTCTGTACGGCTACCGAAGCAAATAAACTCAGCGCAAACGACATTCCGTAAAATCCTTTTTCGCTCAATTCTAATTCGGCATTCCACAATCCGACCACTAATAATAGGATAGAAGCTACGGTTGTAAACCAACTAATTCCATAATAAATATCAGTTACAGGAATTCCTTCCATTTTGTCTCTCACGGCTTTTTGAACCGAAATCACAGAGAACAATCCAAATAATAAGATGGTAAAATAATATCCTTTTTCATTCAATTCCATGCCTGCATTCCACAATCCTACGCAATACGCAACCATTCCAATAAATAATGCTCCCCAAGATGCTGAAATAAAAGCAGGTGTTGGTTTAAAAGGATTTTTCTCTTCTTTTTTAGAGTTAGTAATTTTCTTTGTTTTTTCTTCTGAACTTACAAATGTTTGATTTTCCATACTACTATAATTTTAAATGTTTGTTGATTTTAATTTTTGTGTAATTGTTTGTTGATTACAGGACAAATATGCGATTGCATTTTCGGCTACGAAATTCAATTTTTCATAAAAAAGGACTATATTTATAGTGAATTAAAATATTTAATATACTGATTTATAAGTAATTAAATATTTGTAAACAGACGATATAATGATTGCAATTGATATGATAATTTCTCAATTTTCTACGGAAGAACAACAGGAATTCGTGAAATACCTTAGCTATAAGAACAAACGGCACGATACGAAAAACATTCAATTGTTTAAATTGTTAATGGCGAATCATTCAGCAAAGGAAATTCCTCAAAAATTATATGGAACGGATAACAAAACGGCGTATCACGCGCTGCGAAAGCGTTTATGGAGTTCATTACTCGATTTTATGGCAACACAAAGTCTCACACATGAAGTTTCCGTAGAACTCGATATTACCAAACGAATCTTAGTAGCACGAAATTTATTGCAACAAAAACAATTCAAAACGGCGTTCAACGTATTGGACAAAGCGCAAAAGAAAGCACAAGAATCCTTGCATTTTTCATTGTTAAATGAAGTCTATCACACACAAATACAATATGCGCATACCACCACTTATGCACCACCGCTGGAAATAATCATTGAAAAGTTTTCCGTCAATCAAAAAGATTTTCTACAAGAAGAAAAGTTGAATATGGCGTATGCGGTGATCAAAGAAAATCTTCAAAAAGTAGTGTATAAAGGGGAAATTATCTCGTTCCAAGAGGTCATTCAAAAAACCTATGAACGATTTGATATTTCAGAAGAAATAGGCTTGTCGTACAAATCGCTCTATCAATTGGCGCAAATTGTAACCTCTGTAGCTTCTGTAAACAAAGATTACTCGAAAGTATCGTCCTTCATTTTGGACAATTACACAGACATTTCCTGTCGATTGAAACAAACCGACAAGCATTTATTCTATCATATCAAAGTGTTATATCTCATTGCGAATATATTTTTTAGAAAGAAAGAATTCGCGGAAAGTTTACAGTATTTAGATTTGATGCATCTAGAAATGCAACGACAAAAACAGAAATATTATAAAAGTTCTTTGTTGTCGTATCAATGTTTAAAAGCGTTGAACCATAATTATTCGGGAAATGCAACTGAAGCAATTTCGATATTAGAAACCATTATAACTATTAAAAAGTTCGATTTGGAAGTCATGTTAGATGTGCATTTAAGCTTAATTGTGTTTTATTTTCAGCAAAGCGATTTTAAAAAAGCACAGCAGATCTTTTCAAAATTCTATCATACCGATAAATGGTATGAAGAAAAAGCGGGTGTTGAATGGGTGATTAAGAAAAACCTAATCGAATTGTTATTGCACATCGAATTGGGGAATATTTCCTATGTCGATTCGCGTTTTGTGAGTTTTCAACGAAAATACTATTCGTTTTTAAAAAAATCGGGCGAACAACGCGTGATTATGTTTTTAAAATTCATCAAACACTATTACAATGCACCAGAAGAAGTGACTTCTGCATCATTTAAAGAAACCGTAGAAACTTCTTTTGAATGGAAATCGCCCGTGCAAGAAGATATTTTTGTGATGAGTTTTTACGCGTGGCTCAAAGCTAAAATGCACAAAACACCATTATATATAACTACGTTGGAATTAGTGAAAAGTTAGGAAGTTTTACTAAAAAATCTAAAAACCCAATAAGTCTAACAAATCGAATCATCTAAACTTCAAATAATAATTCATATACTTTCGTAAATACGTTGCATTATAATATTTCCCTTCTTTTTCTTTAGAAATGAAATGAAAAAAATAGCGCGTATTTTCAAACTCTACGAGTGTTGCCACGCCCTGTAATTCGGTTTCTCCTGATAAAATCGTAAACTCTTTTTCTTCAATAGTCATGCCTTTCAAACTGTAATTTTTATAATCGTCAAAAGCAAATGTACTACCAGATACTTTTCGAGTGAGCGCATTTCTGAGCGTTGCCCATTGATTTGTTAACGATTCATCCGAAGCTTTTTCTACGCGATCATAAAAGAAATAATACTTAGAAAACTTAGCAAGAATGGGCGTATTCGGGAACACGGTTGCGTCATAAATATGATATCCTTTGAACAATTGCACATTTACATGCGGAATAATTGGGAACGTGGAAGCTTTGTCGAGTTGAATGACTTCTCGTAGTGGTTTATTTTTCCCAACCATAAAATCGGGAGCATTTACTTTTAAGGTGTTACGACGCGGTTTTTTTTCATTTCGCATGATTTCTTGCATGAAAGGATCCTCTTTGGCGGTTTTAGAAGATCGTGCTGTACTATCAATTGCCATCAATATTTTGAAAATAAGAACAATAAGAACAATAGCAAGCGGTATTTTAAAGTTAAAACAGCCCGATTTATTTTTAGGAGCAACTTGTCGGTGGCGGTATTTTTTCTCTTGATTTTCTGTAATTTCGAAATCCTTCAAACGATCTATGGAGTCTGAAGTTTTAGCGGAACCTTTGTTACTAGACGGCAACGATCGCTTCGAATCAGAGTTCGAATGCGTTCGCTTTTTGTTATATTCTGGACGTCTGGAACGTTTCACGAATGTTTTATTTTCATTTAATTCGTTTTAAAGATATAAAAATAGAATGCGAGTTCGTGTTGATACATTACAAAAAAAGCCCAAGAACATATGTTCTCAGGCTAAATACATTTAGAGGATGATGATTAACACCAATTTTGTGTACAATTACGATCTAAGGTATCAGTCGTGACACTAATAGGACAATGTATAATAACTGATGCTTTACCTCCAGCACCTCTAATTAATGCTGCTGTTTCGCTCAGGTTTGAAATTGACTTCTTGTTCAATAGCAAACTGTTTAAATTCTTTTTTCTCATAATATATAAAGTTTGTTTATTAATAATGAAATAAAAGTACCTAGCACGAATTGCAAAACAAAAGAGTTGTAGGTGCAATTCACGGAATCTATACGACAAAAGGAGGAATTGACAATTTCAATTCCTCCTTTTTGGGTGTTTTTAGATGATGAACGAATAAAGTGAACTTTAAACGAGTTCCGCAAACAATCCGTCATCCGTTTTTTCAACGCTAACTAGATTATTTTTGGTCAATTCTTTAATCGATTTATCCCACTTTTTGTTTGACAATCCTGCTTGCGTTTTTAAATCATTTAAAGTTAACTTTTCAGCTTTCTTTAAAATTTCAAACACTTCTTTTGCTTCGTCAGTTAATGCTATTTGTTTCCGTTCTGGACGCATTTGCGGGAAGAATAATACTTCTTGTATGGATGGATTGTTGGTTAAAAACATCACCAAACGATCCATACCAATTCCCATTCCAGAAGTTGGTGGCATTCCGTATTCTAACGCACGTAAAAAATCGTGATCTATAAACTCGGTTGCTTCATCGTCTCCTTTTTGAGCTAATTTTAATTGGTGCTCAAAACGTTCGCGCTGATCAATTGGATCATTTAATTCTGAATACGCATTCGCGATTTCTTTTCCACAAACCATCAATTCAAAACGCTCTGTTAATTCTGGATTTTCACGATGTTCTTTACACAACGGGCTCATTTCTTTTGGATAATCAGTAATGAAGGTAGGTTCAATATAGTTTCCTTCACATTTTTCACCAAAAATTTCATCAATCAATTTTCCTTTCCCCATGGTTTTATCTACTGAAATCCCCATGCCTTTAGCTGCTTCACGTAATTCTTCTTCCGTTTTTCCTGTAATGTCAAATCCTGTAAAGTCAATAATAGATTGTGTCATCGTTACACGTTTGTACGGCGCTTTAAAATCAATTTCATGTTCGCCAAACGTTGCGGTGGTTTTTCCGTTTACGGCAATGGCGCAATGTTCTAATAGCTTTTCTGCGAAATCCATCATCCAATTGTAATCTTTATAGGCTACATATATTTCCATCGCTGTAAATTCAGGGTTGTGCGTACGATCCATTCCTTCGTTGCGGAAGTTTTTAGAAAATTCGTATACACCATCAAATCCACCAACAATCAATCTTTTTAAGTATAATTCATTAGCAATTCGCATGTATAATGGAATATTTAATGAATTGTGATGTGTTATAAACGGACGAGCCGCTGCACCACCAGGAATCGGTTGTAAAATAGGAGTTTCTACTTCAAAATAACCTGCTTCGTTAAAGAAGTTACGCATGGCGTTGAATAATTTTGTACGCTTTACGAAGATTTCTTTTACTTGCGGATTTACCACTAAATCAGCATAACGCTGTCTGTAACGCTGCTCAGGATCGGTAAAAGCATCATGTACCTTTCCTTCACTGTCTACACGTGGTTGTGGTAATGGTTTTAGCGCTTTACTTAATAATGTAAAGTTTTTCACCATCACGGTTTTTTCACCAACTTTTGTCGTAAATAATTCGCCTTCAATACCAATAAAATCACCAATATCTAGCAATTTTTTGTACACATCATTATAATGTGATTTATCGTCTCCTTTACAAATTTCGTCTCTATTAAAATAGACTTGAATTTTTCCTTCGGAATCTTGTAATTCTGCAAATGAAGCCGAACCTTGAATACGACGTGACATCAATCTACCTGCAATCACCACCTGTTTACCTTCTGCAAATGTTTCCTTTACCTGTTTCGAAGTGTGGTTTACAGGATACAAATTTGCTGGATACGGGTTAATGTCAAGTTCGCGCAACTTTGAAAGTTTTTCTCTGCGAACGATTTCTTGTTCTGATAATTGCATAGTATTTTTGTGTAAATTTAAGTTCGCAAAGATAATTACATTTCATTAGTATACCAATGTATTGATTTGGAAATATTTGAAGCTGATAGAATCGTTCATAATTCAGTGAATACTGCATTTGTGTAACATTTATACTGGTTTTGAGTCCTATAAGGCATCATCAATCATCAAATTAATAAATATCATGAGTATCTGGAGAGTATTATTAGCAATTATATTTCCGCCATTATCGGTGTTAGATAAAGGTTGTGGATCAATTTTAATTGTCTTTATTTTGTGGATTTGCGGATGGGTTCCAGGAACTATTGCCGCTTTAGTTATTGTAAATAATCCAAACCGATAAATAAACATTTAATTAAAAACCAATGAGAAAAATCTATTTAGGACTGTTCGTTGCTTTTGCAACGCTTTGTACAAGTTGTCAGTTTTCTGAAAGCATTTACATTAATGAAGATGGAACTGGAAGAGTTTCGTTTAATATGGATGGATCAGAGTTAATGGACATGATGGGCGATGAAATTGCAAAAGATGACGATAAAAAAGACATTGATTCTATTATTTCATTTAAAGAACTTTTTGCTGCTGATCGCGATAGTATTTCAAAACTTTCAAAAGCAGAACAAGCAAAATTGAAAAAACTAGAAGCATTTAAAATGCACATGGTGATGAATGCAGCAGACAAGAAAATGAATTTTGACATGTTTGCAGACTTTAAAAATGTAAATGAATTGCAAGATATGTTTTCATCAATGAATACCGCTGGAAGTATTGATAGAAAAAATAAACCACAATCTGGAACTCCCAATCCATTAGGTTCACTAGGTTCTGATGGTGTTTCTAAAACAAATTACACCTATAAGAATAATGTATTTAAACGTTCTGTTGTGATTTTAGATAAAGTTAAAATGGATTCTTTAAATGAGAATATGGGACAAGCCAAAATGATGTTTTCGGCGTCTAATTATACCTTAAATTATCATTTTCCAAGAAAAATAAAATCGGTTTCTTTAGAAAATGCAAGCATTAGCGAAGATGGAAAAAGTGTTACTGCGGAAATTAGTTTTATGGAATATTTAAAAAATCCCACCATACTAAATATGGAAGTTGAGTTAGAGAAATAGCGGTTCAATTTTTAAAGCATAAAAAAGAGGAATTACGTCAATGTAATTCCTCTTTTTGTTTTAGCAATCCACACACCAAGATTTACATCTTGAAACACAACATTGTGTTTCGCAAACCATTGGATTAATAGAGTGAATTGTTAAGATAATTGTTGATAAAGGACAACCAATACTCAATGCTTGTAGCGGTTCATTTGCTTGTCCATCTTGTAAGCCACCAGAAATATTGGCAACATTACTTTTCTTTAACGACAACGATTTCAATGATTTTTTCTTCATGATTAAATTATTTTTTGTTTCGGTACAAAGAACTTCATAAATGAAAAAGTATGAAACAGCAATTCCACTAGAATTATGACAGGAAAAACACCGAAGACCATACAGGAACAAATACTTGGCACAAAACGAATCTCCTTTTTTGATAATATCGTATTTTTGTGATCGTAAAAGAAAACACTTTGAACAAAACCATAGAAGTACAGGATTTAGGTACGAAAGATTATAAAGAAACTTGGGATTTCCAAGAAGCATTATTCAAGGGAATTGTAGATACAAAAATTAAGAATAGGCGAGAAGATGCAGGTTTAGAAACGTCGAATCACTTTTTATTTGTAGAACATCCGCATGTTTACACACTTGGAAAAAGCGGCGATATGTCTAACTTATTGTTAGATGAAATGCAGCTTGCCGCCAAAGGCGCGACTTTTTATAAAATAAATCGTGGTGGCGATATTACCTATCACGGACCTGGACAAATTGTGGGCTATCCTATTTTAGATTTGGAAAACTTCTTCACAGATATTCATAAATACTTACGATTACTCGAAGAAATGATCATTTTAACTTTAGCGGAATACGGCTTAAAAGCCGCTAGAAGCAAAGGAGAAACTGGCGTTTGGTTAGACGTTGGCACTCCATTTGCACGAAAAATTTGTGCCATGGGCGTTCGGGCGAGTCGTTGGGTAACCATGCATGGTTTTGCACTGAATGTAAATGCCGATTTGGGTTATTTTGACAATATCATTCCGTGTGGAATTCGTGGAAAAGCCGTAACTTCCTTACATGTAGAATTGGGCAAAATGCACGTGGATGAAGCGGAAGTCAAAGAAAAACTATTGCATCATTTTCAATTACTTTTTGAAGCTGAATTAGATAGAAAAGTATAAGATGCGCACACAAAAACTTCTCTTGATTATTTTTACGGGTGCCTTAACAGCCATTTTATTAGTATTTGGTGCTATTACGTATCTTATGTCATTAGAAGAAAGCGGATCCATTACAGCGATATTTTTTTTAGGTTGCACAGGTGCGTTTAGTGTGTATTTTCACATGAAGACAAAAGAACTTTATCCGTTTGCCGACTTTGACGGACCGTTGGAAGAACTCTCCAAAAAATATTGGGCATTGCATATTGCCTTTGGGTTAATTCTCTTTATTATAGGAGCTTTTATGACTGTTATTTGGTTTAAAAGAGATGTGGATTATAGCATTTTAGGCATCTCTATTTTTTTATTCATTTTTGGTTTATGGACGTTATTAGATGTGTATTTTTTAAATAAATTCATCGTTTCATACAAAGAACGTTTGGAGCGCCAAGAAGAAATTAACGATATTGGCGACAGTTCAACTTTATAAATATTTCTAACGTATGCGATTTCTTAAAATATGTTTCATCATTATTTCTTTCATCATTGTAATTGGATTGTCATATGCACTTTTATATTCGTTTTTAAAAGAAGGAGCGACTGGAGTTCCTCGTTTTGGATATTTATATATTGGATTGGCAATCATTTTTTCAATAGTAAATATTTTATACCATCTAAAAAGTTTTCGCTTTTACAGACGAAAAGAGAAGCAAAATTTAGACAAAAGACTTTCCAAGCTTTTGTGGATTGGAGCTATTTGTTTTTCTGCATTTCAATTGCTTCTTGTGGGAACATCTCTATACAATAATTCAAATCGATATATACAAAACACGTATAAATCGGAAGATTTATTTCTTATATGTATATTTACTTTTCTTGGATTACTTGGGTTTTTAGAAGTCTCTCTTTTAAGAAAACGCATCAAACAACTTAAAACCGAACTTGATACCAAAGAAGAAATTAATGAAATTGGAAACTTAACGGTATAATTATATCTTTACAGATGCGCTTTCTAAAAATTATTACCATCAGCAGCACACTTATCTTTTTTTGTGCATTTCTGTATTTTTTGTACTTTATAGTATTGCCAGCCCCTGGAAATGCGCCACTACTTGCTTACATTTATTTGGTATTAATTTTTATCACTGTCATTATTGCGGTAGTATATCAATTCAAAAGCTATCGTTTTTATAGAAATGCGGAAAGCGTACATCTTTCCAAAAAACTTTCTAAAATACTATGGGCTGGAGCAATTTCTTTTTATTGTCTGCTACTATTTCTTGCAGGTATAATTACCTATGAGACAGTTATATACAGAATAGGTTTTGTGCGTCTAGAACAACTCGCTTTATTAGGCGGATTTCTATTTCTTGGCGGCATGGGACTTTTAGAAGTTTCCCTATTAAAAAAACGCATCAAACGATTGAATGCGGAACTTGTTAGAAAAGACGAAATTGAATCTATAGGAGATTCAGCAATATAAAAACAAAACACTATTTATGCATGCATTTAAAATAATTCTTCTCTGTATCTTATTTTTTTTATTGGTGGTTTTAGCCTTTGGAGCTATTGGCACCTTACAGAATAGTATGCGTAATTTAGAAGATAAACTAGCATTGATTTTTGCAGTGACAGGGCTGGTTTTAGGATCATTAACTTTCCTATTTCACATTAACACGTTTCGATATTACCGAAAATCGCTTCAAAAGAAAAAAGCGAAGGACATTTCTGCGTTTGTATGGGTTTGTGCTATTTTCTCAAATATTTATTTTTTGATCTTTGGTGTGTTTGCTGTTGCGGGTTTACAAATGGATCCTCAAATTATGAACTCTCCAATGTATCTTCTTACTTTACTGTTTGCTTTTCTTATTATTGTTTATGCAATTTTAAGCTTCGTAGAAATGGTAATTCTCAAAAAATACATGGCAAAACACCGTGAAGAATTTTCCGTGAAAAATGAAATTGATGAAATTGGAAGTTAGATTACTAGATTTTTTAACTTTCATAACTCATAACTCATAACTCATAACTCATAACTCATAACTCATAACTGAACACTAATTCACCTTATACACCAAAATCGTATTTGCTTCTCCTTTAGTCACAAACTCAAGTTTGGCATCTTTGTCAAAATTCCCCAAGTCAATTGCCGAACTTCCAAAGGCTGGAAAACCAGGGATTGATTCCGCATTGCTGTCATACAAATGCACTTTTTGCGCATCCATATCGGTTAAGGCTACATAAATTTTATTGTTAATCAGGAAAATTTCTGGTTTGCTATACGTTCCGTACGCAAGTTCTACAGTTTTGTCTTTAATACGTAACTTATTCTCAAAGAAACTCACCAAGGTTTTACTTGTCATATCAATGGAATGATTTTCGCCAACAGGAAGTTGTGTCTTTTCAATTTGTCCTTTGCTATCGATCTGAATCAAATTTCCATTACGATCGGAAGTCGTAAACAAATTGTTGTGAATGTATACGTCATTATTTGAAAACTGAATCTGCTCTTTCACGGTAATTCTTGGTGTTCCGGTACGCGACAGAATGTGTAATTTTCCATTACTTTCTTGAAACGTGATATAATCTTTTGTGATGATTCTAAAATGTCGCGGCGGATTGATGAAATCATTTTCCGAACCTGAAAACTTAAAACCTGTGACTTGCTTTCCTTTGGAATCGCGCATGATGACTTTATTTCCTTCCGTAAATACAAATCGGTAGTTTTTCGATTTGTCATAATCAAAAATGGCAACGGCTTGCGTATAGGCTACTTTCGCTTTTGTTGGAAATGGTTTCACTTCGTTTCCTTTTCTATCTAATACATAAAAAGATTGAGGCGTGGTAAAAGCCAATTGCAAACGGCCATTTTTATATAAGTCAACTTGTGAAATGTCGCCTAAAATCTTTCCGTCAAGCTGTTTTTTCCACAATACTTTTCCTTGTGTTGAAATCAAATACAATGTGTTTTTATCATCTTGCACCACAATTTCTTTCCGTTTGGTAATATGATTTTTCACAAACTTCGGATCAGAAGCTACCGGATTATCCAACACAACATTCAATACTTGAGAAACGGTATTTTCAGTTGGTTTTGCCGTATTTCGTTTCAAAATTCCGTGAACGTGCGCATAATTACTTCCTTTTTCGTTGGTAAACTGCAAAGCGGCAAACGGATAATCTTCAACATTCATACTGGTAATCTCTTTTTTATATGATTTTTGTACGCTTTCCGCGATCGTTTTCTTGAACATTTCCGTATTCACAAATATCAATAATGACGATTCGTCGCTGAGATTTCCAACCGTTTCTTGGTAATTTTTTTGGTAGGCAAGTGTTTGTTCGTCCTTATATAACCCGATTAACATAGCTAAACTTCTCAAACCATTTCCGCTAGTAAAAACGATATATTCATCTAAAATGACATAAAACTGATTGTCATAGGTTTTGATGAATGGCGAAAAGTGATTTTGAAAAAGTGTCGGATCTTCATTTTCGTAAATTTGAATATTCCGTACGGTGCTAGATTTCGTATTATTTTGTAATTGATTGCTCGCTTCATTACTCGATGAAATAAAACGTAAACCAGTAAATGAACTTCCGTTAAACGAAAACGTACTCACTTCTTCCAAAGCGTCTAACAATGAATTTTTAGTTTCAGGTTGAAACTTCTCGTACGAATCAAATGTAATCGTGGTAAATGTTTCAAAAAATGGTGGAATCACTTTTGCAATTTTATGTTCGCGCGGAATCGTATTCTTCAAAGAACTCATCGCATGTGACAAAGAATCGTTTGCCGTGATAATTCCTGTAAAGGAAATTTCATCTTGCAAAATAGATACATCAAGTGCGAGTTGCTCGCCCAATGTTGCCACAAATTTTGTGTCTGCATTTGGAAAAAGATATGTTAATAAAGGCGACAGCAGTTTTGGAGTGGCGAGTAACGTCGCGGATTTGCTTTCATCAATCGTTGCATACACTTTTTTGAGCGAAGCAGGAATCGTGGCTTTTTTATACGAACGAATACAGTTTTCAATCAATAATTGTGAAGAAGAATTTACAAAAATACTATCAGCATAAAATGTATAATTCACACGATTTCCAAGTGTGGTTTCTATAATAGAAGCATTTTCATAAGTGATATTTTTTGTAGTTGCTTTTTGAAGTGAATCAAGTACGATCAAATCAGGATGTGTTTTCGTAATAAATGTATATTCAAAACTATCTTTCCCTAATTCATTAAAACACAATAATGATTTTGAATTCGGTTTGATGTATTGCAAATAATCAACAAACGCATTAAAATCTTGTTTAAATTTTGGTTGCTTGAACGATTGTAACAACTGATTATTTTTAAGCTCACTCTGAAAACTTTCAAAATCTTGAATTTGTAAAATGAGCGCAGCATTTTGTGGTACAAACTTTAATAAGGAATATTCTGTGGATGTTTCGGTTGTACAGCTAATACTTACGATGGTAAGAAGAAGAATAAAAATTCTTTTCATGTAAAATCTATTTATAACATCGATGATGTTGTTGCCCTTTTGGTAATTCACTACAAAAGTATAAAACTTATAGGATTGTAAATTATTGTGGCAACATAGAATTACAGTTGTTATTAACAAATAACCATTGTTGAGTTTTTAACTAAACAGAAACCCCATTTTTTAATCTAAGAATAGTAATAATTGCGAGTGTATTACTATGAAAGACAATATAGGAGTATGCAATGAACTATAAAATACAGAATGAGTGAAGTAGTGGTTTGAGTGAGTTAAGTTGTTACTTTGGATCTAACGACATCACATAATCGTAACTTTCGTTTAAATATGCAGCTAATTTGTCTATATTGTTTAGCATATGATCAGGAATCAATACATAGCCTTTCATTACCGCTCCGTATGATTTGTAATAATCGGAGTTAAATGCTGCAATATACTTTTCTTGGACTTCTTTGGAATATCGAAAGCCAATTTCGCCAGCTTTATTGAGCAATCCAAACATGTGTCCGTTGGCAGACGTATAAATCATGTTTTTGCCTTTTCGTTCAAATCGCGGACATTTATCCACAATTGCGTCAAAAATTTCAAGTTGTTCTTCCCACATAAAAACTAGTTTAAAAAAACTAAAGTTACATTTTTTTAAAAAATACGGGTAATGAATGTTCTATTTAAACCCATATAGATATAAACATAAAAATTAAAATCATGAAAAAAAATATCAAAAGTCTGAAACTTACGAAGAGAAAAATTAGTTCATTAAATCAATTAGAAGTAAACGGAGGAATTGTCGGATCAGCAACACCAACAATAATTCATACTATTTCTCTTTTAATATGTCCTGTTCAAAGTAAGTTGCCTGCAAAACCAATAGCATCTGCAAATTGTCGTTAAAAATGCGCAAATAAAATCAATCGAAGTAATCATTTAATATAGTAAGTGATTACTTCGAATCAATTGATATAATGCGCTTATCACTTTCGTTTACAGGCTAAAAGTTACAAATCCAACGAATACTGTTCAGGCAATAACCGAAACGACATGCGATGATATTTTGTAGTTCCGTACTTCCGAATCGCTTCCCGATGTTCCACGGTAGGATATCCTTTATTCTGTTTCCAATTATACATCGGAAACTCTTCATGAATTTTTTCCATATACGCATCTCTATATGTTTTTGCTAATATGGAAGCGGCAGCAATATTAAGATACTTTCCATCACCTTTAACAATAGTTTGATGCGGAATGCTTTTATACGGTTTAAATTTATTTCCGTCCACAATAATATGTGTTGGAACAATTGCCATTTCATCAATAGCATTGTGCATTCCCAAAATAGAAGCATTCAAAATATTAATTTTATCAATTTCTTTAGGAAAAATATGTGCAACACCAAACGCAGTAGCTTCCAACTCAATCAAAGGACGTAGAATTTCACGTTTCTTTTCGCTCAACTGTTTAGAGTCGTTTAAGATACTATTTGAGAAATCTCTGGGTAAAATTACGGCGGCTGCGGTCACAGGTCCAGCAAGGCATCCGCGACCTGCTTCGTCAGTACCAGCTTCTAATCCATCCAACAATTGTAATGCTAACATGTGTAAAATCTTAAAGAACAAAACTATTCCTTCTCATCACCAAATCAAAATGGAAATACAAAACACTTTTCATCAAAAACAATAATTTATGATTTCAATAACAATGCAACGCTTTTTATTTCGTTCAAAAAGTATACTTTTGTTGCTTAGTAAGCGTAAAATAGTATCGTTAATTATAAAGTTTGCGCTAAAAAATCAAACAAGTGAAGTACATCCTTTTCGTTATATATATTGGTATTGCTATTCCTGCACTAAATGCGCAGGTAGAAGCGCAACCATTTAAAGAAAACACAAAAACTAAAGGCGAACGTGAACAGCAAGACGTCAGTAACAGAAACAACGCTTCAGAGAAAGACAAAACAGGCAAAAGAAAAGACTACGATATCAATCTCTATAAAATCATTACTCACGAACGTGATACCATGGTTTTTGATACAACCTTGACCATTCAAAAAGACTACAAATACAATTACTTGCGTAAAGACGAATTTGAACTATTACCATTCTCAAACTTAGGGCAAACCTATAACAGTTTGGCATACTCATATGACAGACCTTCTGGATTTCCAGGAATTGGAATGCGTGCAAAACACTTTAACTATGATGAAGTTGAAGATGTCAACTACTTCAATGTCCCAACGCCGACAACAGAATTATTCTTTAAAACAGCAATGGAACAAGGGCAATTATTAGACGCGTTTATTACAATGAATACATCCAAGCGTATGAATTTCTCCATTGCATACAAAGGAATGCGCTCGTTAGGAAAATATCAAAACATACTCAGTAGCACCGGAAACTTTAAACTCACAGCTAACTATCGCACAAAAAATGATCGATATGCAATTCGCGGACATTTCTATTCGCAAGATGTACTCAATAATGAAAATGGCGGACTTACAGACCTAGCTGTTATTGACTTTGAAACTGGTGTAGAAGAATTTACAGACCGATCGCGCTTATCGGTTGCCTTTCAAGATGCACAAAATATACTCGTAGGAAAACGCTATTACCTTGAGCACGATTACAAAATAATAAGGAAAAAAGATTCACTCCACGATTCCAATTTGCGTATTGGACATACCTTTAACTACGAAACCAAATATTACATCTTTGATCAAGATAGAGAAAACACACAATTCGGGGAAAGTTATGTTGCAACGGCATTGCGAGATCGATCACAACTGCGAAAACTATTCAACGAAGGAAGTCTAAGCTATCGTACAAAAACATTTGGCGATGTAAAATTCAAAGCAAATCATACCAAATATGAATATTTCTTTGACAAAATACTCTATTTAGCAGACGGATCAGTCATTCCAAACAGAATAGAAGACGATGTGATTGCAGTAGGTGGCGAATGGAAACACACCATCGCAGGAATCCAACTAAAAGCAGACATACTAGCAAACATATCGGGTGAACTTGGAGGAAACTACTTCAATGGAAGTGCAAAATATAAATTTAACGACGATATAGATGCAAAAGCTTCCATCGTCATCAATTCCAAAGCACCAAGCTTTAATATGCTAGTCAACCAAAGTGACTACATCAGTTACAACTGGCGGAACAATTTCAAAAACGAACGAACGCAAAGTATCAACTTCAATCTAAAATCAAAAAAGTGGGGAAGCGCAGATGTGAGTTTTACATCATTAGATAACTACACATACTTTTCTGGACTCACTGCTGATGCGCAAATAACACCACAACAAACACCAGATGCAATCACATATCTCAAAATAAAAGTCGGAAAAGAATTCCGTTACGGAAAATTTGCGCTCAACAATACGGTAATGTATCAAAAAGTAACGCAATCGGGCGATATCTTCAACGTACCTGAATTAGTCACGCGAAACACACTATACTTTACCGACAAATGGTTCAAAAAAGCATTATTCATACAAACAGGAGTGACCTTCAATTACTTCACAGAATACTTCGGAAATGGATACAGTCCATTACTAGGAGAATTCTACAGTCAAAACCAACAAAAAATTGGAGGATTTCCACGTTTTGATGTCTTCATCAACGCCAAAGTACGACGCACCAGAATCTACTTCAAGCTAGAACATCTCAATTCGTCTTTCACTGGATACAACTTTTTCTCTGCGCCAAACTATCCGTACCGCGATTTCATCATCCGTTTCGGAGTCGTTTGGAACTTCTTCTCATAAAACAAACGCACTCACAAACAACAAATCAACAAACAAACATAGCGCGCCCACTGAGTTTATCAAAGTGGGTTACTGAGCGGAGTCGAAGTATGGGGGTTCCCGCTTAAAAAAAGCGGTCACGCTCTCGCCTGTTCCTGTAAATGATTTGAAAAATAAAGACTCTGATAGTCAATTTTTTAGGTTTTATTTTGCAGCCTAAAATGACCTAAACGTATTCGTTTGTGTATTCTTATTTTATTAGTAATACATTTCAAAAATATGGATAAATCTTTAATTTCTAGTTATCAGATAAAAATAGTATTCTTAAAATAATTATCTTTTAGAAATAATAACCAATTCCATCCTTTCAAGTTGTCAATGAAAACTAAATAAAAAGATAAGGTTTACGGATTGGTTTTTCAGATGTTTGGACAATTATAATCCTGTAGTTATTTTTTAAAAAAAAATATTTGTTCTCACTTTCGACAAGATGCTATCTTTTTTGAGGTTAATAAGACTAAAAGAGAGTGTGATTCTCATCAACATATAGGCGAAAGAATTACAGAGATTAGTATAGTTAGACCAATAGCGTCCTAAACGTTTAAAAAAGAGAAAGGGAATTCTGTTCCTCAAAGTTATCTTCGTGGTGCAACACAAAAAAACACCTTTCTCTGATGATAAATATAACTTTGTTTTCACAAATAATCGCAAAATTAGATCGTTCAAAATTCAAGAAATTAGTTAAATTGCAAACGTGCATGGTTTTAGGTTAGATTAATTTACAAAAATTATTCATTTAATAAATAGCCATCTTGTAAACCAACTCTCCCTACACAGTTGGCAGCAAAATCATCATCGTATTTATTTTTTGCACCTGTTATGTGTTTGGGTCTTTAAAAAGAAGCGTTCGCATTACACAAACGCCTCCTGAGGGAATATTAAAAAAACTAACTAATTTATTTTTCGTTGATTAATCCAAGTTCTGAATTCATCTTTCATTTCGTCTGAAACACTGTCTTCATAGCGTTTCATTTGTTCGGTAGTGAATACTTCTTTGAGTTTACTAGTGGTTTCTTTGTCTAAACTTTTCATTTTTCCCCGCATGGTAAAAATGGAACCGTTTTCAAGAATTTCTTTTTTCTTTGTGGCATCTTCCAACATGATTGGGGAAACTTTTACAACTTGATCATCAGATAAAGACAATTTTTCTTTGAGCATAGACGTCATTTTCTTGCCCATTTCTGTGGCTGGCGTTGCTTTCATTTTTGCCATTCGCGATTGTGAAAAACCATTGCTAGAAAATAATGAAAAGACAAGAACTGCTATTAATTTGTAATACATAGTTTCTGATTTATGATTCAAAACTATGCTGAACTTTAAGGATTTAAAAATTTAGTATACGAAGGTGAGAAATGTGTATACAGACACTGTTTTTTTGTCGATGAAGGTTTTGAAAAATATTAAAACTAAATCCCCAAACGTTCCAATACATCACTTTTATAGGTTTCGCCGATTGGAATGCGAATGTCATCAATAACAATTTTTGTTTTTTGAATGGCGCGAATAAAGTTAATATTTACAATAAACGAACGATGTACACGCATGAAATAGTTTGGTAATTTATCTTGTATGACCTTGAAGTTGGACAATGTCAGTACCGGTTTGTTGCTGTCTTTCAAGTGAATTTTTATGTAATCTTTTAATCCTTGTATGTATTTGATATCGTTGACATTGATTTTTATGTTTTCGTATTCTGATTTTACAAAAATGAAATCGTTTATCGGAGCCGTTTCTTGAGGAGTCGAAGCTACTAAGTTTGGGCGCTCTTGATGCTCCAATTCAAACTTTTCTTTGGCTTTAGTTACTGCTTTTAAGAATCTGTGAAACGGAATTGGCTTAACTAAATAATCTGTAGCATTTAAGTTAAAAGCATCAATTGCATATTGTGGATAGGCTGTTGTAAAGATGAATTGCGGAATGTTATGCACTGTTTTCACCAAATCAATTCCTGTGAGGTTTGGCATTTGAATATCTAGAAATACTAAGTCTACCTGATTTTTATTCAATAGTGTAATCGCGTCTAGCGGATTGTTACATTTGGCAACAATTTCAATCCCACCAACTTGCAGCAAATACGATTCTATAACATCTATCGCTAAGGGTTCATCATCAATTATAATACATTTCATCTTAGTCAAGTTTTAGAGATAGATTGATGGTAAATTTTTGATCTTCTTCTGTGATTTGCAATGCGTGTCGCTCTGGATATAAAAGCTCCAAACGCTCTTGGGTGTTTTTGAGTCCAATGCCAGAATTTTCTTTGTCTACATTGCTATTGCCAATAATATTTACACATGTAAATTCTAATTGATTATTATTTACATTGATTTCTATTTTGACTTCTGTATTGCCTTTGAAATCTGTTCCATATTTAAAGGCATTTTCAATGAAAGAAATAAATAATAATGGGCGAATTCTTTGAGAAGAAACTGTGCCTCGAATGTTGATCTTTACGTTTTCATTCTTTGCAATCCGTAAGCGTTGTAACTTTATATAGTTTTGAATGTAATCTAGCTCTTGCTGAAGCAACACAAAGTCATCGTTTGTTTGATATAACATATATCGCATTAACTCTGAAAGTGTAATAACAGCTTCGGGTGCATCGTTTGATTTTTTCCGCGTAAGCGAATAAATACTGTTGAGCGAATTGAATAAAAAATGCGGACTTAGTTGGCTTTTTAAAGCTTCTAATTCTGATAAGTTTTGACTTGCTACAATTTCGCGTTTGGTTTCATCATTTTCTTTCCATACTTCGTACATGCGAATACTTGTGCTGACAATGATAAACATTGAAGCAAATAATACAGGAATTGATTTTGGTGCATTTAAGTTATTATCTAAAATAAAATCAGGCAATGTTAATACATACACATCAAATAAAAAGTTTATATATAATAGTATTACGACGGAAATAAGAAAGAAAATATGTTTCTTCTTGAATAAAAATAATGGCACTAAGAATAGGTAGTTGATATAAAACGTGACTATTTTTAAACTAATTCTTTCAAAGAAATCTTGTGGAAATGAACCTCTTTCTACATATAATTGAATAGAAATTGCCGTGAGAAAAAATGTCCATGTAACTAAATGGATAATGATTTTTTTTCTATGTCTTATATATTCGCCCACGTATGTTCAGTTCAAAGTAAATGTAAACAATTAAAATCAATTTGTAAATTTTTCAACTCTTCAAGTGTGACAGCTGGATTTTCTTTTTGAATTATTTTTTGCGATACTAAATCAGCTGTTTGTTGTGCATCTTCCTGCGAGCAGAAAGGTGTGTTTCCTTTAATTGCTGGAATGTACATTTGTTTGATGATAATTTTATGATTAATTCGGATGATGTAGCCAAATCCTGTTCCAAGCGGAATCACTTCAGAAGTGATTCCGTGCTGTTGTTGTTCACATGCACAACAAAATAGGCTAAGTAATAGTAGTATTTTATATTTATATTTCATTTGCTTTTTTAAAAGTAGCATCCTAACAATTTACATTATTAGGATGCCTGAATTAAGTAAGTATTCAACAAACCACTATTAATCATACTTACTACCTTAAAAAACTAATCGTCTTCATTATATAATTCTTGTGGAAATAGTTCGTAGTTATCATCTAAGTACAAATTCCCTGTTCTTCCGAGTAATACCAAACCTCTAGTTCCATTAGAAAAACTAATCGCATCTTGTCGAATCGTAGCTTCTAATCCTGTTACTTCTTCCCAAGTATCTGTTCCTGGACTGTATTCCCAAACGGTACCAATGGCTCCTGAATTGTAGCCCGTAGCAATATATCCTAAACCATTAATAGCAAATCCGGTTGCAAAGGAACGCATCACGCGGTAATCATCATCATCATCTAAATCACGAAGTTTTGTCCATTGTTCTGTTGCCAAGTTAAATTCCCAGAAATCATCCACAAATAATCCGTTGCTTTCACCCGTTCCTAGATAAATTTGATCATTAAGATTAAAGGCAACACCTCCACGTCGTTTTTGCCCGCCAAAACCAACGAGTTCTGTCCATTCATCCATTACAGGATTGTAACGCCAAAAATCTTTTTTATCGTTATCACCATCATAACCTGTTCCGATATAACCCAATCCGTTTCCTGCAAAACCAACAGCTTCATAACGAGCGGTTCCTCCAAAGTTTGCTTTTTGTGTCCAACCATTGGTAGCGACTTCATATTCCCAAAAATCTCCAAGTTCGTTATCACCATCATAGCCAAGTCCTGCATATCCTTTACTTCCAATGGAGAACCCAGAAGCAGAACTCCTAGCAATACCTGGAAATGTTGATTTTTGCACCCAAAAATCTCCTTCCATATCGTATTGCCAAAAATCTGTTAGGTAATCATCACCATCATATCCTGTTCCCATGTATCCAAATCCATCTACCATAAATGAAAAGGCATTACTTCGTGGTGTTCCGTCAAATACAGAACGGTCTACCCAATTCCCTCTAGAGGTATCATCATCATTGTTATCGCAACTAACAAGTAACGTCATACTGACGATAATTGCGCATAAAATTCTATTTCTGTTGATCATCATTTCTTTTTTTGTTTTTGCTTTTGATATTTAATTGTATTCCTGTTGAAAAATATGGTTTTGCTGTTGCTTCAAAGTCATACAGCGTATTGTTGTCTGCATCTAGCAGTTCGTATTCGTTGTAAAATGAGTAACCACCTTTGACGAAGATTGCCCAATTTTTGTCCATAGAATAATTGTATTCTAAACCAAGTCCCGCAGAAATGAATACTGATTTTTCCGCTCTTCTAGTTCCTGGTATGATAACATCTTCACTTAAATTCGCATAGAAACTATTAAGCCACAACGCTGTTTTTAGCACACTTTTTTCAGACATATTATAAGCTAAGTACGTGTTAGGGAAACCAATACTTAGTGTATATTTTTTATTGAATTTTTTGGTATAATTAATTATTGGTAAAATCCGTGGTTCACCAAAAACAGGCACATAGCCAACACCAAATGTAAATTGATACGGGCTTTCGGGACTTCCGCCAGTTTTCCTAAAACTCAATCCAGCATTGAATAAAAAATCATCCGATTGCACACTTGCCGTTAAGTTTGAAACCATAGCAGTTCCTGCACGTAACATGAAACTCCATTTTTCCGAAAGTGGCCGCATGTACATTAATGTATAATTGAGTCCATATATTTTGCTTAAATCTGTTGTGCTAAAATTTGCTCCATTATGATTGAGTTGAAAATAATTGAATCCAACAGCATTCATCAACATTCCTTTTTTTAGTTTGATAGGAATTGCTACATTTACTAAGGTTCTGTAAAATTCTATTTCATCATCTCCTTCTGGAGCCATTGTATATTCAAATGAAAACGGATTTGGCTCTATTTGTGCGCTACTGATCATTATTGTAAAACCTAATATGACACTACACCATAGCTTCTTATTCATGCATTAAAATTTTTAACGAAAGTATTTGCGCCAGTTTTATTGCCAAAATAAACTATACCGATCGTACTTTTTTATATATGAACACTCCATTTTAAAGGACGAATCTCCCCGATTGCTTTTATATGTGAAAAAACCTGTTTCGTATAGTAAATTAGCGTTCATGTATATAAGTTTTAGTGATTTTAATTTCTTCACATACTTTTGTTGAAAATAATTATACATGAAATATATCATTTTGATACTGAGCATTGGTGTGTTCTTTTCTTGCAGTCCTAACCGTGAAAATTTTTCGCTCACAGTTGGAGAAGAGTTTAGCGATATCACTACTCGAATTGTTCTTATAGATACGTTACAAGTAAAAGCTTCTACTTTTAGGTTTGATTCTATTATTACCTCAAATACACGTAGGGTTTTAGTTGGTTCCTATACAGATCCAATTTTTGGAAAAACAACGTCTGATAGTTATTTGGAATTGCTTCCAACCGATGGAAATTTTGATTTGAGAGATGATGCCGTGTATGATTCTATTGCGTTGATTATGCGTTACGACACGTATTTTTACAACGATACCATTCCGCAGCAGCGTTTTAAGGTATATGAAGTAACGGATGATATTAAAACTGACAATGATTTGTTTTACAATACCACGACTTTTGAAACAAATCCCGTTGCTATTGGCGATGTGCTTTTTGAAGCGCGACCAACCAAAGGCGATTCGTTACATATCACCATAGACCCAGCTTATGGACAGGTATTGTTTGATCGATTGAATGATAATGATATTAATGATTTGGATGATTTTTTAAACTTATATAAAGGCATCAATATTCAACCCGACGATCAAAATACAGCCGTTTTGGGTTTTGCAATGACTCCCGAAAATACTTTTATACGTTTGTATTATAAAGTTCCTGATGAGATTGAAGATTTGGAGTATGAAAAAGATTTTTCCATCAATAGTTCCAAATTATTTAATCATATTGTAAGTGATCGCTCTGGAACTGTTTTTAGTGGTTTAAACGATCAAGAGATTGATTTACCCAGCGAAGCTTCAGATGATAAATGCTACATTCAAGCGGGAACAGGATTGGCCTTAAAAATTGAGATTCCGTATGTAAAAACATTGTATGATGTTGCGGGAGAAAATGGCGTATTGATGAGTGCCAAATTGCGCTTTAAACCTTCACTAAATTCATATACACAAAATTTAACGATTAGAGATTCGCTCCTGACATTTATTGTAGATCAAAATTCAGAAATAGAATCACAAGTACTTCAACCTAATGGAAATCCTACGTATGCGCGTATGGAAAATCAAAATGATGAATTTAACACGCTCACATTCAACGTGCCTATTGATGTATTCATTCAACGAAAGTTACAAGAACGATTTGACCAAAATATATCGCTCAGCTTTTATCCTTTTACGTTTAATAATTCTGTAGATCGCTTTATTCTTGATGGCGAAAGTGGCGAAAACAGCCGAAAAATGACTTTAGAAATCACTTATGCCATTTATGAAGATGAAGAAGATTAATGTTTTTAATTTTATAATACTATTGAGTTTCTTGGGAATTCAAGAAGTATGTGCACAAAGTTCAAGTTTATCAAGTTCGCCGTATTCGCTGTACGGTTTGGGAGTTCCTAATGAGAATAGTGTTGGTATTATCAATTCGCTTGGAAAATTTGGCTTTGCCATGCCATCACTGACCTATATCAATGGTAAAAATCCAGCTTCTTTGGGAAGAATGACCGAAAAATCATTTTTGTTTGATATTGGTCTCAAAGTACAACAAGAAACAGTTATAAATTCGTTTGAAGAAGAATCGCGTTTTAATGGAAACTTCTCAAATATTTCTATTGCGTTTCCCATTTCAAAAAAATCTGGTGTTTCCATTTCTTTAATTCCGTTTACAAATGTGGGTTATATATTGATTGGACTTGAAAATAATATTGAAGGTTCTACGGAAACTTTTTTCACCAATGTGAATGGTTCTGGCGGATTAAATGATTTTAAAGTTAGTTATGGATATAATTTGACCGATTCCTTCAGTGTTGGTGCAAGTGGCTCCATTCTTTTTGGAACCATCGACGAAACCGAAACAAATATCGTTGGTGAAACCGCTTTAATTATTTCTGAAGAGAATCATTATGCAGGTTTTAGAATGGATGTGGGTTTACAATACGATTGGTCAGAACGAACAATTTTTGGGTTAATTGCTAAGTTTCCTACGCAACTCAACGGCGATCAATCAAGAACCATAGAAACGTTTGGCACTGAAACACAAACAAGTCGTACCGAAGATAATGATTTGGAAGATTTTAAACTTCCAATGGAGTTAGGTTTTGGTTTTTTTAGTACGTTTATGAAAGAAAAGCTAGCTATCAATGCGGATTATCAACATAGCTTTTGGGAAGCTACAGACCAACGTGATTATTTAGGAAACTATGTAGATCAGCATTCGGTAGGTGTTGGAGTTTCTTATCGTGCACGTCCAAGAAGTTTGAAGTATTGGGATCGTATTTTTTATCGTGCGGGAGTTAATTATGATAGCGGTAATTTAAAAGTAAACGATTATCGTGTAGAAAACTACTCGTTCAGTTTGGGGGTTGGGTTACCAATTTCAGAACGAACAAATTCTATGTTGAATATTTCGTATTCTTATGGGCAAAAAGGACGTGTTTCTAATGGATTGATTCAAGAAAATTTTCACTTACTAACCTTAAACTTTAGCTTTGATGGGAAATGGTTTGTAAAACGTAAGTATGATTAATTATGAGGCTGCCTGAAAATTATTTTATGAAAATATTCGTTTAGAAAATTCTTGTAAAAGAATTAATTATTCAGAATAATATTCAATAAAAATTTAAAAACACTGAATTTTTTCTGTTAAAATGTAGAATTAAAAAGAGGTTCTATTACTTTTTAGACAGCCTCATTTAAATATATAGAGCAATCGTTAATACGGTATGGAAAATAAGGCTTCAAAATGAATAATTATGACTATATTGTAATAAATACTGATGTTACGCATAAAAGAATTAAATTTCGATTATGAATGTTAATAACCTTTT
>CAYGPQ010000032.1:0-41451 GCA_964351775.1 uncultured Kordia sp.
TCCCGCTTTTCAGCGGGATTAGTTCAACTTACACTATTGAATGCGTCCTGCGGACTTTTCAATAGTGAGTTTCACTAACGAAAAAAGCCTTCCCGTTAAGGAAGGCTTGTAAATTTTATAGTTAAATTTTTATATGCATTCCTTATCCTTGTGAACTAATCACAATGACGTTGATTGAAATGATATTTAAAATTTGTGTTTTCATTTGTTACTCAAATATTGTAAAAGTTTTGTTGGATTCCTAATTTTTTTTGATTTATTTACTTACACACGCGGCAAATCGCTGTCATCTTTTAACGGTAAGCTAGAATTTCCCATAAGAAACGCATCCACATGATGTGCCGCTTGCCGACCTTCCGATATTGCCCAAACAATGAGTGATTGTCCTCTGCGCATATCGCCCGCCGTGAATATTCCTGAGACGTTTGTCGCATAGTTTTTTGTGGTGGCTTTGATGTTGGTTCTGAAATCCATTTCTAATCCAAATTGGTCTGCCAATGTTTTTTCTGCGCCTGTAAATCCTAAGGCGAGTAATACTAAGTCACAATCCCAGTATTTTTCTGTACCCGCAATTTCTTTGAGTTGTGGTCGTTCGCCTTCTTTAAAAATCCATTCTACTTCGATGGTTTTTAACCCTGTAAGATTTCCTTTTTTGTCACTGATGAATTCTTTTGTAGAGATACTAAAAAACCGTTCTACACCTTCTTTGTGTGACGATGTTGCTTTGAGTTTCATAGGCCAATAGGGCCAAGGTTGATGCGCAGGACGACCAACAGTCGGTTTGCTCAATATTTCGAAGTTTGTAACCGATTTTGCACCATGACGATTGCTCGTGCCAATACAATCAGAACCTGTATCGCCACCGCCAATGACAATTACGTTTTTACCTTTTGCTGAGATAATTTGATCAAAATCAACCAAACCATCTACATATTGATTGTTTAGTTTTAAGAAATTCATCGCTTGATGCACACCTTTTGCGTCTGCTCCCGGAATTGGAATTGTTCTTCTTATGGTTGCGCCGCCACACAGCACAATGGCGTCAAAATCTTGTTTTAGTTGATTCGCATCTACATTTACACCGACATGCGCGTTTGTTTTGAATATGATGCCTTCTTCTTGCAAGACTTTTACACGTCTGTCAATGACGTGCTTTTCCATTTTAAAATCGGGAATTCCATACCGCAGTAAGCCGCCCACTTTTTCATCGCGTTCAAAAACAGTCACTAAATGACCTGCGCGATTGAGTTGTTGTGCCGCCGCTAAACCTGCTGGACCAGAACCGATGATTGCCACCGTTTTTTCCGATCGTACTTTTGGTGGTTTTGCAACAATCCAACCTTCAGCGAAAGCAGTTTCTACAATGTTTTTTTCGATGTTTTCAATACTTACTGGATCTTCGTTGATGCCTAAAACACAGGCTTCTTCGCACGGTGCGGGACATAAACGTCCTGTGAATTCTGGAAAGTTATTGGTGGCGTGTAATATTTCCGCCGCTTCTTTCCATTTTCCTTTGTATACTTTGTCATTAAAATCGGGAATTAAATTCCCCAACGGACAACCACTGTGACAGAATGGAATTCCGCAATCCATACAGCGCGCACCTTGATCTTTGAGTTCAGATTCTTCAAGTGGAATGGTAAATTCTTTGTAATTTTTTATCCGCTCTGTTGGAACTTGATACGTTTCATCTTGACGTTTGTGTTCTAAAAATCCTGTTATCTTTCCCATGTCTTACACTGTTTCAAGTTGTTCTTTTTCTAATCGTACTAATGCTTGTCTGTATTCTTCCGGCAATACTTTTATAAATTTCGGCAGATAGATGTCCCAACTTTCTAAGATTCGTTTTGCCAACGGACTAGAAGTCGCTTCGTAATGATTTTTGATTAATTGCATTAATTGCATTTTATCTTCTTCCAATTCGACAGCATCGATATTTAAGTTTTCTGAATTACAGTTTTGTAGAAATGTATGTTCTTTGTCTAATACATAGGCAATTCCACCGCTCATTCCAGCGCCAAAATTGCGTCCTACATTGCCGAGAATAACGGCAATTCCACCTGTCATATATTCACATCCGTGATCGCCAATGCCTTCCACTACGGCTTTAGCGCCAGAGTTTCGGACACAGAAACGTTCGCCTGCTTTTCCATTGATGTATACTTCTCCCGCAGTGGCACCATATAAGGTTACATTTCCAGTGATGATGTTATCTTCCGGAATAATCGTAGATATTTTAGGCACTTTGATGATGAGCTTTGCGCCAGATAATCCTTTTCCTAGATAATCGTTCGTGTTTCCGTGAACCGTCATACTAATTCCTTTGGTGGCAAATGCGCCAAAACTTTGTCCTGCCGAACCATTGAAATTGATGTTGATGGTATCTTCGGGCAAGCCTTCCGCGCCATATATTTTGGAGATTTCATTACTTACAATCGCGCCAACGGCTCTGTCAATGTTTGTAATTGCTAGGTTTAGATTTGTTTTTTGTCTTCTAAATAATGCTTGATGCGCTTGCTTGATGATTTTGAAATCTAAATGTGTTTCTAGATTATGATCTTGTAGTTCTGTGTTATAGAATTTTACATCTGCTGCCACTTTAACTTTGTGTAGAATCGGTGTTAAGTCAATTCCTGATGTTTTGTAATGCTCAATGGCTTTGTTTCTGTTTAATTTTTGCACTTGACCTACCATTTCATTGACCGTTTTGAATCCGAGTTTTGCCATGATTTCGCGTAATTCTTGCGCTACGAAATACATATAGTTGACTACATGTTCTGGTTTTCCTTTGAATTTTTTACGCAATTCAGGATTTTGCGTTGCGATACCAACCGGACAGGTATTTAGGTGACACACACGCATCATGATACAACCCGAAGCCACTAATGGCGCTGTTGCAAACCCGAATTCTTCCGCGCCCAACAAACACGCAATGGCAACATCGCGCCCTGTTTTTAGTTGTCCGTCACATTCTAAGACAATTCGATTTCGCAAATTATTCATCACTAAGGTTTGTTGTGCTTCTGCAATTCCTAGTTCCCAAGGTAAACCTGCATGTTTTAGTGATGTTAATGGAGAAGCGCCAGTTCCGCCATCAAAACCGGAAATTAAAATTACATCTGCTTTTGCTATGGCAACTCCTGCAGCAATGGTTCCAACGCCAATTTCTGAGACTAGTTTGACATTGATTCGTGCTTCTCGGTTTGCCGATTTTACATCGTAAATCAATTGTGATAAATCTTCTATGGAATAGATATCGTGATGTGGCGGCGGCGATATTAAACCTACGTACGGTGTTGAGTTCCTTGTTTTTGCTATTTCCGGATTTACTTTTGGTCCAGGCAATTGTCCGCCTTCACCGGGTTTTGCGCCTTGCGCAATTTTGATTTGAATTTCGTTCGCACTTGTTAAATAGTTTGACGTCACGCCAAAACGCCCAGAAGCTACTTGCTTGATAGCAGAGTTTTTCCAATCGCCTTGCGAACTTTTGTAGAAACGCTCTTGATCTTCGCCGCCTTCTCCAGAATTTGATTTTCCACCGATTCGGTTCATCGCAATGGCTAGATTTTCGTGCGCTTCTTTACTGATGGAACCATACGACATGGCACCTGTTTTGAAACGTTTTACAATTTCTGTCCAAGGTTCTACTTCTTCTATTGGAATTGGGTCGTATTTATCAAATTCGAACAAACCTCTAATGGTCATTAAATTTTTAGATTGGTTATTGACCAAATCTGAATATTCTTTGAAAGTGGATGCTTTGTTCGTTCGGACTGATTCTTGCAATTTTGCCACTGTTATCGGATTGAACATGTGTTTTTCTTGTCCGCGTCTCCATCTGTATTCTCCGCCGACTTCAATGTCTGCGTTGATTCCATTGATTTGAAATGCTTTTTTGTGACGTTTTACAATTTCATGTTCTATTTCGCGTAAGCCAATCCCTTGAATCCGTGTGGGTGTGTTTGGAAAGTATTTTTTAACCGTCGTGGTATTGATTCCAATGCATTCAAATAGTTGCGAACCGCGATAGGAGTTTAGCGTAGAGATTCCTATTTTGTTCATTACTTTTAGAATCCCTTTTCCAATCGCTTTGTTGTAATTTTTGATGGCTGCTAAGTATTCTAAATCCGTAATGTCACCATTTAACACTTGTTTTTCAACAATTTCGTTTACGATATACGGATTTACAGCACTCGCGCCAAAACCAAATAGCAAGGCAAAATGATGAACTTCTCTTGGTTCTGCCGATTCAATAATCAGGCTGATTTTGGAACGTTTTTTTAGTTTATGCAGCGCATGATTTACATAGGAACATGCCAATAATGCTGGAATTGGCGCGTGTTTTTCATCTACATATCTATCGGATAGTATGATGATATTGGCACCATCATCAATTGCTTTAGAAGCTTTCGACATTAGGTTTTCTAGTGCAACTTCGAGTTCATTTAAACCTCTATTTACTTCATATAACATAGAAATAGAAGCTACTTTGAAGTTTGGATTGGTATCGTAGTTTCTGATTTTATCTAAATCGTGTTTTGAGATGACAGGATTTTGAATTTTTAACTTTTTGCAATGTTTCGCGTTGATATCAAATAGATTGACATCGCTTCCTAAGGTAAGACTGATGTCTGTGATTAATTCTTCACGAACACCATCTAAAGGCGGATTCGTGACTTGCGCAAAGAGTTGTTTGAAATAGTTATAGACTAGTTGAGGTCTTTCCGATAGAATGGCAATTGGTGTGTCACTTCCCATTGATCCAATAGGTTCTTTTGCTGTTTGTGCCATTGGACGAATGATGGTGTTTAGATCTTCTTGCGTATAGCCAAAAACAACTTCTCGTTTTTTTAAGTCAATTTCATCATATTTGATCGCTCCTTTTTTCGCTGAGATATTTCGTAAATGCACTAAGTTTTCATTCAGCCATTTTCTGTATGGATATTTGGAAGCAATTTCTTCTTTGATTTCTTCATCATTTACAATTCTACCTTCATTCATGTTTACTAAAAACATTTTCCCAGGTTCTAAACGACCGTGAAATACAACATTTTCAGGCTTTACATCTACAACGCCTGTTTCGGATGACATGATTACGTTGCCATTTTTAGTCACGGTATATCGTGAAGGACGCAATCCGTTTCGGTCTAAAACGGCTCCAATAAAATTCCCATCTGTAAATGGAATGGATGCGGGTCCGTCCCAAGGTTCCATCAAACATGAATTGTATTCATAGAATGCTTTTTTGGCATCGGACATGTTTGGATTTTTCTCCCAAGCTTCTGGCACTAACATCATCATGGCTTCTGGTAATGAGCGACCTGTCATGAGTAATAATTCTAACACCATATCTAAGGTGGCAGAATCTGATTTTCCTTTTAGAATAGTTGGCATTATTTTTTTGATATCGTCACCAAATAATGGACTTTCCATAATTTCTTCTCGTGAAAACATTCGCGATACATTTCCTCTTAATGTATTGATTTCTCCATTATGACAGATATATCGGAATGGCTGTGCTAAATCCCAGGTTGGGAATGTATTGGTTGAAAAACGCTGATGAACTAGCGCTAGGCGTGTATCTAAAATAGAATTAAATAAGTCAAGGTAATACTCATTAATATGTTCGGGTTTTAGTAATCCTTTATAAATGATGATTTTGGTAGATAAACTCGGAACGTAAAAAAATTGTGATTCCGATAATTTAGAATCATATATGGTATGTTCCGCAATTTTTCGAGCTGCGAATAATTTTAGATTAAAATCGAAATCAGATTGTTTTTTAGTAGCCTTCCCAATAAATAATTGTTTTACAAAAGGCTCTGTAGTTTTGGCAATTTCTCCAAGCACTTCACTATTCACAGGCACATCTCTCCAGCCGATAAGTGTGAGTCCTTGATTTTTGATTTCTTTCTCAAAAACCTCAATACAATAGTTTCGTTGATTTTCTTTTTTGGGAAGAAATACATTACTTACTGCATACTCACCAATAGTAGGCAATGTAAACGCGCAGAATTTTTCAAAGAATTTATGAGGAATATCAATTAGAATTCCTGCGCCGTCACCTGTGACACCATCCGAACTTACCGCTCCACGATGCTCTAGTTTTACTAAAATTTCAAGCGCTTTGTGAATAATGTCATTAGAGCGTTTTCCTGTTAAACTACATATAAATCCTGCACCGCAATTATCATGTTCAAATTCTGGCAAATACAGTCCTTGTTTCTTTAGCATAATCGTCTTGTTTTGAGTATAAAAAAAGTGCTTTTTCAATAACTAATATAGAGTGTCATTTTTGAAGTGTCACTATGTACAAATAATTATTTCCAGATTCGGAATTTTACGCCTTTTAAATACATTTTTAACATTTTTAGCATGCTTATTTTACAAAATGCTCAATATTAAAATATTTAAAAAAAACATCGATAATTTGCGAAAACGTTTGCGAAAGGTCGATTTCATTACAGATTTTTCATCAAAATTATTAAAATCATGTGAATTTTTCAAAATTCCAATTATTGATTTATCAAAAAAACTTATAAAAAATAATTAACCCTAAAAAAATTAGGGTATAAAGTTATATTTTAATAAAAATGATATGTTATACCCTATTTTTTTAATGGTGTAATAAAAGTTTATATAGATTTGACCCATGCTAACCCTTATAAATTTAAAATTTTATGAAACATTTATTTACACTCACATTGCTTTTAACGACTTTCGTTATATGTGCACAAGAAAAGACTGATGCTCCTGAAAAAAAATTCACTTTCGGAGGAAGCGTAGACGCGTATTACAGAACAAACTTCACAGCTCCAAATGATGAGAATCAAATTGCTCCTGCAACTTCTTTTGCAGACACTGCAGGTTTCTCATTAGGTATGGCAAATATTATTGCTGCGTACGAAAAAGGAAAAGTTGGTGCTGTTGCTGATTTAGTTTTCGGCCCAAGAGGTGAAGCGGCAAGTGCTACGGTATTGAATCAGCTGTATGCGTATTATAATATAAGTGAAAAAACAAAGTTGACCATTGGTAAATTCAACACTTTTTTAGGATATGAAGTGATTTCCCCAACTGGAAATTTTAACTACAGTACTTCGTATTTGTTCTCTAATGGGCCATTTTCACATACGGGATTGAAAGCTGATTTTACACTTTCAGAAGATTTTAGCTTGATGCTAGGTGTATTTAATCAAACGGATGTTACCGAATTTAACCCTGATGGAAGTTATGCTATAGGATCACAATTAGGTTATAAAGATCAATTCTTAAACTTACTATATGACAAAGCCGGATTAGGTTTTGAAATCGATTATACAGGTGGTTTTGACGCCACGGAAGATTTCTTTATTGGAATTAATGCTGCGTATGCTGATAATGAAGGCGAAGGATTTTACGGAGCAAATATTTATCCTCAATACAGTACAAGTGAATCGTTAACTATAGGTATACGAGGAGAATTTTTCCAAACACAAAGTGACGCCATCAGTGATGATCCTAGTGTTTTTGCCATAACGCTTACAGGAAGCTATGTAGTTGATGAAGACCTTATTATTAAGCCTGAATTTAGATTGGATAGTGGTTCTGAGGACATTTTTATTGATACTGATTTAATGGCAACCAAAAGCTTAGGTTCTTTTGTATTAGCTGCCATTTATAAGTTTTAAAATACATAAAATAAGATAACTAATATTAAATATAATGATGATGGATAATTTTTTAACGATGTTACCAAATCTAATTACAATTCAAGATCTTGTGCCTGCTTCTACGAAAGATATTGCAGAAGCTGTAAGTGCCATTAATACAGACATGGGAATGCTATGGATGTTACTTTCCGGGATCTTAGTATTCTTTATGCAAGCAGGTTTTACACTTGTTGAAACTGGAATGACACGCTCAAAAAACGCAGCAAACATAGCCATGAAAAATTTGTTGGATATCTGTGTTGGTTCACTAACATACTGGTTTGTTGGATATTCTTTAATGTATGGTGATACCACCAACGGATGGTTTTTTTGGAGCGGATTAATGCAAGGTGAAGGCGCAGATTTATTCTTTCAAACGATGTTTGCCGCAACTGCTGCTACGATTGTTTCTGGTGCTATTGCTGGACGAACTAAATACTCTACGTATGTCATATTTTCTATTGTGATGACAGCACTTATTTATCCTATTGCAGGTGGATGGCAATGGCAAGGATCGGGTTGGCTAACAGAGTTAGGGTTTATTGATTTTGCAGGTTCTTCTATTGTGCATTCTGTTGGTGGATGGGCTGCTTTGGTTGCTGCCATTATGGTAGGACCAAGAATTGGTAAATTTGTAGATGGTAAAGTAATTCCAATTCCGGGCCACAATCAAATTTTAGCAACTTTAGGGGTATTTATTCTTTGGTTAGGATGGTTTGGTTTTAATGGTGGATCGCAACTTGCTTGGGGCGGAGCGGACGCAATTGGAGCCTCAAATGTGGTGCTTATCACTAATTTAGCTGCAGCTGCAGGTGGTTTAGGTGCATTAATAACAACATGGATTTGGTATGGAAAACCCAATTTACCACAAACCTTGAATGGTGCCTTAGCCGGACTGGTAAGTATTACCGCGGGCTGTGGAAATATGACTTCGGTTGGTGCTGTAGTTGCGGGTCTTGTAGGAGGTATTATTGTAGTATTCTCTATAGAATTTATTGAAAAGAAACTTAAAATTGACGATGCCATCGGAGCAGCTTCTGTACACGGTGTCGCTGGTGTTTGGGGAACTGTAGTGATCGGACTTTGGGGCGTGAATGGTGATAAAGGCATCGGTCTTTTTAATGGAGGCGGCATAGACCAACTTGGAGTACAAGCTTTAGGTAGTTTAGCGTATGCAGTTTGGGCTGTGGTATTATCTTTTATCGTTTTTAAAATTTTAAAATCTACGATGGGACTTCGCGTTACCGAAGAAGAAGAAAGAGTTGGTTTAGACCTTTCTGAGCACGGTGAAATTGCATACCCAGGAAAACGAGATAGAGGCTAATAATAGAATTCTTAGCTATTATTTAATTGTTGGAAAACCTTCGGAACTTTTGTTTCGGAGGTTTTGTTTCATTCTGCTATTTCCGAATGGCATTAAATTTGTACATTTAAAGACAACATTATGAATAACTATTATGAAAAAATTTACAGTCGTTTTGATACTTCTTCTTTTTTGTGTTTCTTTTGGAAATGCACAAACATGGCGACAGCTTCGCGGTGGCGGACAAGGACAAGCAATTTATAATGACAATGGCACCGTTTGGGTCATTGGCATGCGTAACAGTATTTTTTCGTACAATGGTCGTACATGGCAAGAATATCCGGGTCGTGGAAAAGCATTGGATATTGCTGTACATAATGGAACACCTTATATTATTGGACTCAACAACGGAATATGGAAAGGAACAGGTTCGGGTTGGGTTCCCATGGCTGGAAACGGACTCGGAAAGCGAATTTATAGCGATAATGGTCAGCTTTGGTTGATTGGCGTGAATAATAACGTGTTTTCTTTTGATGGGCAAAACTGGAACTTATATCCTGGACATGGACGCGCTATTGATATTGCCGCACATAATGGAATTCCGTATATCATTGCCGAAGACGGAAGTGTTTGGCGCGGCAATGGAATGGGCTGGATACAACTTCGTGGCAATGGAATTGGTCAAAAAATATATTGCGATCGCGGAATGGTTTGGATCATTGGTTTGAATAACGGAATTTTCTCCTACCGATTTGGTCGTTGGAACGAATATCGCGGCGGCGGAAAAGCTATTGACATTGCTGTGCATAGAGGGATTCCGTATGTTATTGGAGTTCAAAACAATATTTGGAAAGGATAAAAAAAGGTTGTCTAAAAAATGTAATTTTGACTTTCTAGACAACCTTTTTTATAGATGCTAGTTTTCACGTCCACGCATTCACAATTCCGCCCATAATAGCAAACGAAACTACCCAATATCCGACGTTAATTAGCATGTATTTGAATGATTTTTGCTCGTACATTGCATTCGTTACCAAGGCTGGCATTACCACAAACAATGAAACTAAAATCCCATGTACAACACCATGTCCAAAGGTTAAGAATTTAGGATTATTTAAACCATGTAATTCATCAGGTGGCATTCCGCCAGTAGCGACTGAAGTTAAGTAGATAAAAAATACGGCAATAAAAGCTAAAACGACACTCAATCCGAGTCGTAATGGCATACTTCCTTGCCGTGCTTTTTCTTCGGTCATGCCTGTTTCTTTCATCCAAGCTTTTCCAAATAAAGGGCCATACCATAAAAATCCAACCACAAGTGTAGATAATGCAGCTACCACAAGTGCAATCCAATTTACGTTTTCCATAATTTTGATGTTAGTTAATAAAGGTTAGTATTTTAAATGTACTATTTTTAATCTAATAATCAAATAGTTACTTTAAAGTTAGAAGTGATTGATGAACGTTTATATATACGAAACTTCTCATTTCTGTCTTAAAAAAAGCTGCTCATTTTTAAATTACACGGTTGCTTTTAATGTATTTGCATTTATTTTCAAGAGGATTCTTACATCTTAAATATTTGTTAAAGTTTACATTTCAAGCAACTGAGAACACATATTTTTTTGATATCTACTAAGTTTCTAACCACATTTTTTTATATTTGAGACTTATGACAAATTTTTTTTAAATGGCTATAAATTTACAGAAAGGACAAAAAATTGAAATAGGATTGTCCAAATTGACAATAGGTTTAGGATGGGATCCTAATGAAGGAACTGGATTTGATTTTGACCTTGATGCTTCAGCGTTTCTCTTAAATAAAGATCGAAAACTTAGTAAAGAGTCGCACTTTATATTTTACAATAACTTATGTGGACTCGGTCACAATGAACATAATCCTTGTGAAAAACACAACTGTACAAGTGGAGAATTTGGGGTAAGACATACAGGTGACGATCCTGATGGAAACTCAAGCGACGGCGATGATGATGAAGCAATCATGGTCGATTTAGCGTTGCTTCCGCAAGAAGTGGAAGAAATTCTTATTGTAGTGACTATTGAAGATTATGAAGCGAGAAAACAAAATTTTGGGCAAGTTCGAAATTCGTATATCAGAATTGTGGATGAAGCTAAAAATGAAGTCGTTGCTAAGTACGAACTAGATGAAGATTTTTCTATTGAAACTGCCGTTGAATTTGGTAGATTATACAAACGAAATAACGAGTGGAAGTTTGAAGCTTCTGGGGTTGGATATAAAGAAGATTTAGGATATTTCGTTAACAAACATTACTCAGGAGAAGTAATTAAATAATACTGTTGTCCAACTAGAGACAAAAGACCGCTACGCTGTTAGATTATAGAATAAAGATAATTGGTAACTAGTTGAAAAACAGTGCTTATAATTATATTTTTTTATTCTTAACAAAATAATTTTATTACTAATGAGGATTAACTAAAAGCATGGTGGTTCATTAAAGATATCTTAGAAACTCTTTGATAGCAATGTTTTCAAAAGAATGTGAAAGATTTTATCGGACACTAATGATTAAATAATTAAAAAAAATAATGGCAATAAATTTACAAAAAGGGCAAAGAGAAAAGTTGACAACGGGTAATTTTACTGTGGGCTTAGGCTGGGACACGAACGAAACCGCTACGGGTGCCGATTTTGACTTAGACGCATCTATCTTCATATTAGGTGAAAACAAAAAAATGTTATCGGATCAACACTTTATCTTCTATAATAACTTAAAATCTCCTGATGGTGCTGTGGAACACACTGGCGACAATAGAACTGGTGAAGGCGACGGAGACGACGAATCTATCATCATCGATTTATCTAAAATTGACGACAGAGCTACAGAAATTTGTATTGTAGTGACTATTGATGAATACGAAGCTAGAAAACAGAATTTTGGACAAGTTCGAAATTCTTTTGTTCGAATTGTAGATAATACAGATAACTCTGAAATTATGAAGTTTGAATTGGATGAAGATTTTTCAATTGAAACTGCTGTTGAATTTGGAAGAATTTACAAGCGTAATGGCGAATGGAAATTTGAAGCTATTGGCACAGGAATGAATGGTGGTTTGGGTGATTTCTTAACTAAATACAACTAACTCTTAATGGCAATAAATTTATCTAAAGGTCAAAAAATTGACCTCAGAAAAAGTAGTGCATCTGGTACGTCTTCTAATTTACTAAAATTTTGTGTAGGTGTAAATTGGGGAGCCATTAAACGATCGTATATAGTAGAAGAGAAAAAAGGTGGTTTTCTAGGTTTTGGTGGAACGTATGAAAAAGTTCAAAAAAGCTTAGTAGAAGCCGTAGATTTGGACGCGAGTTGTTGCATGTTTGATGCCAACAAAAATCTTGTGGATGTCGTTTCTTTTAAGCAATTGACGTCAAAAGATGCAGCCATCATTCACAGTGGAGACGATAGAGAAGGTGATACCGATGGAGACGATGGTTTGGACAATGAAATTATTTCTGTGGATCTTACAAAAATCAATCCTTCCATAGACAAAATCGTATTCTTCTTAAACAGTTACAAAAAACAAGACTTTGCAACCGTTCCTTTTGCATCAATCCGATTATACGAAGGAACACCTGATAAAGTAGCACAAATTTTTGCGACCTATGATGTATCATCAGATCCTTCCTTTAAAGGGTACGTTTCCATGGTCATGGGCGCATTATACAAAAATAATGGTGAGTGGAAATTTAACGCCATCGGTGATCCGTCAACGGCTGCTGATTTACAAGAAACCATTACAGTAATCACTCAAAAATATATATAGAAATATTCATTTCAACCAACTATAAAAGAATTTTAAACTAAATACAACATCAATATGGCTATAAATTTAAGCAAAGGGCAAAAAATTGACTTGAGAAAATCATCTGGAGAACAACTTACCAACTTTTGTGTAGGTGTAAACTGGGGAGCAATAGAAACCATCAAAAAAGGCTTCTTTGGAAGTAGAAAAGTTGTGGAAGATGTTGATTTAGACTTAAGTTGTATCATGACAGATGCAAACGGCGAACTGTATGATTGGATCTATTCTCCAGAATACAATGGCTTTTTACAACAAAACAATTATCCGTTAGGAAAACTAAATTCTAAAGATGGTGCTTTACGTCACAGTGGAGATGACCGACAAGGTGATGTTGGTGGCGATGACGGACTCGACAATGAAATCATTTCGGTAGACTTGAATAAAGTAGATCCGAACGTAGAAAGAATCTTCTTCTTTCTAAATATTTACCTAAACAAAGGACAAAACTTTGATTTCTCTCATATTCCATTTGCAAAAATAAGAATGTACGAAGGAACTCCTTCAAGAGTAAACAATGTACACTCTAACTATGATATTGTAACCGATGGAACGTACACAGGAAAAGGTGCATTAATCATGGGGAAATTATACCGTAGAAACGGAGAATGGAAGTTTGACGCCATTGGAGAACCTTCTAATGACAAAATATTTCTTCAAACGATTCAAAAAATATTAACCACTCACGCCAAATAACATGAGAAAATTACCCGTTTATGTATTACTAGATACGTCCGGCTCCATGATGGGAGAACCCATAGAAGCTGTAAAAAATGGAGTGCAACTCATGGTGAGCTCTTTACGACAAAATCCACAAGCAATTGAAACTGCTTTTTTAAGCATCATCACGTTTGATAGTATTGCAAAACAGGTAGTGCCATTAACAGATTTAAGTTCATTTCAAATACCAGACATTCAGGCAAGCGGAACAACGGCTATGGGTGAAGCGTTAGAATTAGTCAGTAACTGTATTGATCGAGAAGTAGCGTCCACCACCATGGAAGCAAAAGGTGATTGGAAACCGTTGATATTTATCATGACTGACGGAATTCCCACGGACAATGTACAACGCGGACTTACAGAATTAAAAAAGAGACCTACTGCGATAGTAGTTGCCTGTGCCGCAGGAAGTGGCGCAGATACTTCTGTGTTAAAACAAATCACAGAAAATGTAGTAAGTTTAGATACGGCAGATAGTCAAAGTATTTCCAAGTTTTTTGCTTGGGTAACAGCGTCTATTGGAGTAAGTTCTGCTAAAGTAGAAGATTCAGGAAAAGAAGCATCTGGTTTAAATGAATTACCGCCACCGCCATCTGAACTTAATATCGTACTTTAGAAATTAACAAAATAAAATAGAAAAAAACAATGAAAACCTTAGAACAATTAAAAAGTGATGTATTAGCTGATGGTGTAATTGATGCCGCAGAAGTAAAAGAAATAGAAACAGTATTATATGCTGATGGAGTAATTGATAAAGACGAAGCGGACTTTTTATTTGAATTAAATGACGCAGTTTCAGGCAAAGACAATCACAGTAGCTGGACAGAATTATTCATCAAAGCAATTGCTAGTTTTGTATTAGATGATGAAGGATCTAATGGTGAAATTGACGCTGACGAAGCGGCATACTTAGCAGAAAAAATACAAGGTGATGGACAAATTGATGCTACAGAAGAAGCATTATTAAAATACCTAAGAAGTCAAGTAGAATCATTTCCTGAATCATTGGAAAAATTAATAGACTAAGCTTATGAGAAGACTTCCAGTATATTTTTTATTGGACACTTCTGGTTCAATGTATGGCGAACCTATTGAAGCTTTAAACAATGCGCTGTCGGGGATGATCAATACTTTACGATCAGACCCGCAAGCGTCAGAAACACTGTGGATTAGTATCATCACGTTTGATAGAGAAGTAAAAGAGTTAATTCCACTTACGGACTTACAATCATTTCAATTACCTGAAATTACCTGTCCTCAAAGTGGCCCAACATTTACTGGAAAAGCCTTAGAGTTTCTCTCAAATAAAGTGGCAACGGATATCCGTAAAGGAAATGCAGAACAAAAAGGCGATTGGCGACCATTATTATTTTTATTTACCGATGGAAAACCTTCCGATGTACAATTGTACCGAGAAATGCTACCAAAAATCAAAGCTGTAAACTTCGGAACTATCGTAGGTTGTGCTGCAGGTCACATGGCGGATGATGAAAAACTAAAAGAACTTACAGATACAGTCGTGCATTTGCAGACTACGGATAGTAATACCTTAAAACAGTTTTTCATGTGGGTTTCAGACACTATTGAACAAGGAAATAAAAGTATGGGAACTACAGACACTATTTCATTGCCACCGCCACCAGGCGAAGACATCATCGTAATATGATGACCTATCTAAAAATTCTAGCCTGCCTCATGATTGTGGCATTGTTTATTTATAGCAAAGTGCAAATCTATGAGTTAAAAATGTTTCCCAAATATCAAAAGACATTTGCAACCATTAAAAGTTTTGTAAAACCGTTACTTTCCATGCTCGGCAACTTTGTAAAACCGTTTAAAATTGGGAATGGACTGTTCATTGATGCCACACAATTTATTTTGTTGATTCTTTTATTACTAATATTAATACTATGAGAAGATTACCCATATATTTTTTAATTGATGTTTCCGAATCTATGGTAGGCGATCCTATCAGTGAAGTTCAGGATGGAATTGCAAGCATTATTCAAGAACTAAAAACAGATCCTAGAGCACTAGAAACGGTACATATTTCTATCATTGTGTTTGCAGGAGAAGCAAAGACCTTAGTACCGCTTCAAGACATTATCAGCTTTTATCCGCCTAAATTTCCAGTAGGTAGCGGTACATCGTTAGGAAAAGGATTGGGACACTTAATGTTTGAACTCAGAAAAAATTTAGTAAAAACAACCGCAGAACAAAAAGGAGATTGGAAACCAATAGTATTTCTATTTACCGATGGTGTTCCCACAGATGATAGTAGTGTAGCCATCCGAGAATGGCAAAATAACTGGAAAAAAACCGCCAACTTAGTGGCTGTTTCTTTGGGTGATGGCGCGGATGCATATATCTTAAACCAACTTACGGAAAACATTATCCACCTAAAAAATACAGATCATTCTGCGTACAAGGAATTCTTTAAGTGGGTTACGGACTCTATCAAAACAAGCAGTGAAAGTGTCGAAAATAACAAATCAGGCTTTGAACTTGCCAATTTAGCTTCTGATAATTTAGAAGAAATGGACGTTACAAAAGATCTTCAAACGTCCAATAAAAATAAAGTAGACGATAATTTCGTAGTCATCAGTGCTTTGTGTCAAAACACGCGCAAAAACTATTTGATGAAATATAAAAAAGTCATCAAACAATCTAACTTTGCTGGGATAGAATTAGGTACAAAATCGTATCGACTCAACGGTGCTTATCAAGTAGACGATACATACAAAGAATTATCGGGAAGCGAAGAAATAAAACTCACCGTAAACACGGATGAACTTATTGGAGCGCCTACCTGTCCATGTTGTGGAAATCAAATAGCATTCGCAGTTTGTCAATGCAATCAAATACATTGTATTGGTGATGAAGAAGTAACCACTTGTCCTGGCTGCGGAAACAGAGGTAGATATGGCGCAGGAACTGGCGGATTTGATGTCAATCGTACACAAGGATAGTGTCGATGGATACAACCAGTGATTATATAAAAAAGCTACTCGTAGGCAGTCAAAAAGCAGTAAATGAAGCGCTGTTGCAAGAATTTAGTGCCAATGTAGACTTTCAAGAAAAAATACAAACAATCAAAGATATCCAACGGGAAATTATGGAGAAATGGGAAATCAGAACGAATATTATCAACTTCCAAAATGAAACCATTCGTGTTCCTAATGGCACCCAAAATATTGCATACAATCATACGTTCAACCCTGCACTCTTTCAAGAACATCACATTGTTGACTATGAACTCACAGAATTAAAAGAAATAGGATTAACCTTTGACAAAGAAACACGTACACTTTCAGGAACTCCAAAAATAAGCGGAAACTTTAAAATTAATATACTGTTTAAAGTAGAAGGCGAAAGTGAAACTGTTGAACTAAACACAAAAACAATTGATATCGTTTTCAATCCGGATCCAAAATCACTTTGGAAAAACATTGCTAGTGATACAGAAGCGATCTTTTGGAAAGAAGACAACGAATCCATCTCAGATACCATAGGTGAAAAATCCATTTTAATTTCTTCCAAAAGAGGAAGATCGCATCAAAATGATGGGAGTTTTAGAGACGATGATTTCGCGTACAAACATTTCTCAGAAGACAATTGGAGCGTCATTGCTGTTTCTGATGGCGCAGGAAGTGCTTCTTTTTCTAGACAAGGTTCTAAAGTGGCTTGCGAAGAAATCATTCAATATTTTGAAAATGAAATTCTACCCAGTAAAAAACTAGCAGAAATTGAAGCCCAACTGGATGAGTTTTCTGAAAGTAAAAACGAAATACTACTAGAAGAAGCCAAAAACGAAGCCAAAAAAGTACTGTACAAAGCGGTGCTTCATGCGCATACTAAAATCAATGAGTTGGCGCAAGAAACCTTTACTGAACATCCAGAACTATTTACCAAAAACAACGCAAATTATCACGCAGAATACTTTCATGCGACATTAATTATTACCGCGATTAAAAAAATGAAACTAGGCTATGTAATTCTTACATTTGGCGTTGGCGATTGTCCTATTGGTATTGTAAATAAAGACAAAACAGAAGCGCGTTTATTAAATTGGTTAGACGTAGGTGAATTTGGCGGTGGCACACGTTTCATCACACAGCCATCCATATTTCGCTCCACAGAACGACCAATGGTAAGTCGCTTCAATGTTCATATTCAAGAAGATTTTTCACATTTATTTCTAATGACAGACGGTATTTACGATCCTAAATTTGAAGTAGAAGCCAATCTTGAAAAAACAGAAAAATGGCTCGAATTTATCGACGATTTAGAAGGAAAAAATGAAGATACCATCGGAATCGATTTTAGCGCAGAACTTTCAGAAGCAGAAGCACAACTCAACAATTGGATGGATTTCTGGAGCAAAGGAAATCATGACGACAGAACTTTAGCAATCATATACTAGCAACTTTACTATGGCTACAAAAACAGTAACATCCATCATTGACACTTCCAAAAGCTATCAATACGTTGATAACGGTGAGCCGATGCGAGGTGGAATGAAAGATGTGTATTTCAGTCCAAATAAAGACTATGTAGTTGCCTTTTACCGAGACAAACAAAATTACAATTCCATTGAACGCTTAAAAAAGATTGTAACTACGTATTATCAAAGTTTTTTTGAGCGAGAAGGTGGCGATTATTACAAAGAATTATACTCTTGGCCTACCGATGTCATTAAGGAAAAAGATTTGATCGGAATTGTCGTTCCTGCGTATGCTAAAAACTTCTTCTTTGCGAAAGGATATGAAAATTTAGATTTACTAAAAGGTGCTGAAAAAGAGGGAAAATGGTATGCAAGTGCCAAATTTAGATCGAAAACGTCCAAATTACGACTGGCAAAATCAGAACTTGGCAATTGGTTGAGCTACTTTCAGGTGTGTGTAAACATTTCACGCGGTGTCAAAAGATTACATGCCGCAGGATTGGCGCATTCTGACTTGTCATACAAAAACGTACTCATTGATCCTGTAACGAAAACTGCCGCCATCATTGATATTGACGGATTAGTAGTGCCAGGGTTATATCCGCCAGAAGTCATAGGAACTGCGGACTTTATCGCACCAGAAGTCATTGCCACAAAACATTTAGACGTTAAAGATCCAAAACGTAATTTACCCAACAGACATACAGATTTACATGCGCTTGCCGTATTAATATACATGTACTTATTTTACAGACATCCATTGCGCGGCGGGAATTACTTTGGACAAATGGAAGCTGACGAAGAAGAAGATCTATTAATGGGCGAAAAAGCACTATTTATAGAACATCCAACAGATGATAAAAACAGAAACTTCAAAAGAGAATACGGTGACAATGTGAAAAATTTTCATCCGTGGACAGATTTGAAAAGTACGCCATACACCATTGCAGGGCCGTATTTAAAAGCATTATTCGATCAGGCATTTATAAAAGGACTTCAAAATCCGAGAGAACGCCCAATTGCAGAAAGTTGGGAACAAGCACTGATAAAAACCGACGATTTAAAGCTAAAATGTAGCAACGTAGCCTGCGATCAGCAATGGTTTATTTTTGACAATTCCAAAGTCACAAAATGTCCGTTCTGTAATACACAATACAAAAACTCCATTCCGGTTTTGGACTTATTCTATGAATTTAAACCCAATGTTTGGAAACCAGAAAATCAACGTTTGGTAGTGTGTCACAACACCACATTGCACAAATGGCATGTAGACAGAAATATCATTAGAAACGAAAAACTAACCAATCAAGATAAAAAAAGATTGGGCTATTTTGCATTCCACCAAGGAAAATGGTTGCTTGTCAATGAAGCCTTAACAACCCTAAAAGACCTTGCTAACGACATCGAAATTCCAAAAGGACAAAGTGTAGCACTTGTCAATGGAAACAAATTTTTATTCGCTACCGAAACAGGAAATAGAGTAGCAACCATCACAATTACTAACCAATAAACAAATTGCAATATGTGGATTCTCATTTCAATAGTATTAATTATTTTTTGCTGTATCATTATATGGCGTGCCAGCGATGGTTTTGAAGCAGCTTCAGAATACCTAGGAAGAAACCTTAGTGAAGGTGTTCGTGGCGCTACTATTAATGCCATTGGCTCTTCGATGCCCGAATTATTTACGACGCTATTTTTCCTATTTGTATTAAAAGACAGAGATGGATTTGCTGGCGGAATCGGTACCACAGCAGGTAGTGCCATTTTTAATGGAATGATCATTCCTGCCGTAGTTATATTAGTGGTCGTCATCAAAGGTGTGACTTCACATGTAGAAGTGTCCAAAAAAGTACTCCTAAGAGATGGGATTTCGCTTCTCATCTGTGAATTTGTATTGATATTTTTATTGGGCGATTCTTCTCTAAATTGGACACATGGTTTAATTCTTATGGGATTATACGCTGGGTATTCCATCTACATGTTGAGTTCCATGAAAGGCGTAGACCACGATGACGATGACGATGACGATGATGATGACGATGACGATGATGATGATGACGATGAAGCAAGCACTTTTAAAAATCTCATTACACTGAATTTAGAACCTGTATTTATAGAAGATAAAATCAATTCAAAAAATGCCTGGACATTATTGCTTTTTGCAATGTTAATCATTGGTGCCGCCTGTTTACTATTGGTAAAATCATGTGAATGGTTGGGTGACGAACTAAACATTCCTATCTACTTTATTGCCGTAATCTTAGCAAGTGCCGCGACAAGTGTGCCAGATACAATACTATCAATGAAAGATGCTAAAAAAGGAAACTATGATGATGCCGTATCAAATGCCTTGGGAAGTAATATTTTTGATGTATGTTTTGCACTAGGATTTCCGTTATTTCTATTTACAATTATCTACGGACCGATAATCATGAGTCCAGAAACGATTCAAAATGTTGCAGAACTCCGAATTTTACTATTCATTTTTACACTCGTAGCATTCTTTATTTACATTATTAGACCAAAAATGGGCATGGTGAGTGCGGTCTTACTACTATTAATTTATGTAGTATTTACAGTCTATATTTTTGGTAGATCAGTAGAATCGACTGCCGCTATGGAAGTAAGCCATTGGCTAGAAACCATCAATAACTATGTAGAAACCTTCCGATTTTGGAAATAACGCTTTATAGCTAAAAAAATAACATAGAAATTTATAAAAGGAGCATTCGTAATGATGAATGCTCCTTTTTTTTGGATGAACGATTACATCAAATTCTCAGGCTTTTTTCCAAACCGTCGTGTATCTTCTTTTGTTAATATTTTGAAGCTTTTTGCCCTAGGTACATTGCGTAATATATCATTAAAAACAGTTGGTAATCCAATCAATTGACGCGTTTTTAAATCGATCCAAGCACCCATAATTTCGCAACTTGCAAAGTTTTTACCATGAATATCATAAAAATTATGAAGAAATTCAAAGAACATTCCATCTTCACTCAATCCGGCAACTTCAAGTGAAACACGCACAGGTTTCCCTAAAAATGCTTCTTTAAAATAGTACACATGCTCATAAAATACTACCGGACCCATATTGTGCTTGGCTAATTCTTGTTGCGTAAAACCATTCTCAATCAGGAACCCCATTCGGGTATGACTCATAAAATTTATGTATGCAGCGTTGGCTAAATGACGATTTGCATCTAAATCATTCCAACGAATTTCAAATTCTTTAAAATACATTGTATATTTATTTTTTATTTTCAAAAATAGCATGCCAATAGTTAAAAGTCATTACAATCCGCCAACTATTTTTAAAAGCGGTCATATTGCTACCATTTATTCAGGTCTTTACAGAAATGTTTCTGGCGTATATCAAAAGCGAGAACGCGTGACGCTCAACGATCAAGATTTTATAGATCTCGATTGGAGTTATGCCGCGCACCATAAAGACGTTTCCAGACTTATCGTCATATTACACGGTTTAGAAGGCAATGCACAACGCGCATACATAAAAGGAACCGCAAAATTATTCAATAACAACGGATACGATGCCGTAGCGATGAATTTTAGAAGTTGCAGCGGAGAACTCAATCGTTTGTATCGCTCGTACAATGCAGGCGCTACGGACGATTTAAGAGAAGTTATTGAACATATTGTAACCAATTACCCAAAGTATTCACACATCGTCATTAAAGGCTTTAGTTTGGGCGGAAATATGTTGTTAAAATACTTAGGTGAGCCCATTCGTGTCCCAAAAGAAGTAAAAGCAGGAATTGCGGTGTCGGTTCCGTGCCACTTAGAAGGTTCGTTGCGACAAATGAATCGTGTTGAAAACTATTTGTATGCACGTATGTTTATAAAATATCTTCAGAAAAAGTTAACAGACAAACACGCCGCATTTCCAAGTTTGATAAAGTTAGAAGACATTAAAAAAGCAAATTCGTTATTGAAAATTGACCATTTATATTCGTCCAAAGCACACGGATTCATCGATGCTTTTGATTATTACAACAAATGTTCTTCGCGACAGTTTTTACCATATATCAAAATTCCAACCTTGCTTATAAATGCTAAAAACGATTCTTTTTTGTCTGAAGAATGTTTTCCCATAGAAGAAGCGGAACAAAATGAAAACCTGTATTTAGAAATGCCAAAATACGGCGGACATGTTGGTTTTTTTAGTGAAGACAATATCTATTATACAGAAAAAAGGGCACTCAACTTTGCTACTTTGGCCTAAAGTGTGAATTTTGTTGATGAATTCGGATGGCTTTTTGCGATAATAAAATTCCAACGGCTAACGACATAAAAGCTCCAATAGAAATTCCAGGAATATAATTGATAAACAAAAAGAAGTCATAAATTCCGTGAAAGAAAGTCGCCAATGCTAATCCTATGAGATTGTACTTAACGCGATGTCTGGAAAATTTTGCTTTTCCCATATAATAGCCCATAATAATTCCAAAAGTTGCATGCGCAGGAACCGCTGTAAAAGCTCTGTATAAGGCAATTTCTATTCCACCTTGAAACGCATACGCTAAGTTTTCTGTGACTGCAAAACCCATAGAAACCATCACAGCATACATAATTCCATCATACGGTTCGTCAAATTCTTTGTGATTTTGGGCAAAATACCGCACAAAAATATATTTGCTAAACTCTTCTACCAACGCCACCACAAAAAACGCTTTGCAAAATTGAACCCATACAATTGGCTCTTCCAACTCAGGATAATGTTGTGAAACAAATAAATGAGAAACTGACGCAATTAACACACTACCAATAGCACCCAAAAAGAAAAAGATAAATAGTAAATGCCGTGGTTCCTTATCATATTTATCACTATAATAAATATAAAGTATAATTAATAGTGCAGGAGCAATGGATACTAATACTAAAGGCATCAGGTAGTTTTGTCAAAAATAAAAAAACGAATGATATAATGAACATTTTTGAATGGTTTATCATCACATTCTTTTATTAAAATTTAGGCACTCACCCAAAACTTGTTTTAGAAAAGTCTTAAAAGCTAAAGAATAGCGACATAGAAACCGAAGCGTTGTCGCTATTTTTGTTATTTTTGTCGCTATGATAAAGTCTATGACCGGATTCGGAAAGTCTGTGGAACAACTTCCGTCTAAAAAAATAACCATCGAATTAAAATCGTTGAATAGTAAGAGCTTAGATTTGAATGCTCGAATTCCTTCTTCTTATCGAGAAAAAGAATTGGCAATGCGTAAAACAATTGCGGCTGTTTTAGAGAGAGGAAAAGTTGATTTTTCCTTATATATAGAAGCTACTGCAGAAGAAACCTCTACGGTAATCAACCAAGCTGTTGTAAAAGGGTATATGCGCCAACTTCTTGATATTGAACCTGAAGCAGACAATGTAGAGTTGCTAAAAATGGTGGTTCGAATGCCCGATTCATTAAAAACCGAACGGGAAGAAATAGATGAAAAGGAATTTGAAGTCATTCAAAATGCCCTACAACACGCCATCCAAGAGTTAGACAAATATCGTTTAGAAGAAGGGAAAGTTTTAGAAGAAGAATTTTTATTGCGGGTACAAAATATTTCAAATTTATTAAGTAGTATCATTGAAATGGACGACGAACGTATGAATTCTGTAAAAGGAAGACTTCGCAAAGCGTTGGACGATTTAAAAGAACAAGTCGATGAAAATCGTTTTGAGCAAGAATTGATTTACTACTTAGAAAAATTTGACATTACCGAAGAAAAAGTTCGCTTGGCAAACCACTTAGATTATTTTTCAAAATCGTTGCATTCTACCGATTCTAATGGAAAAAAATTAGGCTTCATTACGCAAGAAATTGGACGTGAAATCAACACCATTGGCTCTAAATCTAATTACGCGCCCATGCAACAATTAGTGGTACAAATGAAAGACGAATTGGAGAAAATAAAAGAGCAACTTTTAAACGTCTTGTAAATGGAAAGAGGGAAATTAATTGTATTTGCAGCTCCTTCTGGTGCAGGAAAAACCACTATTGTACATCACTTATTAGGAATTCCTGAATTGAATTTAGAATTTTCAATTTCGGCGGCTTCTCGTGAAAAACGCGGTACAGAAGTCGAAGGAAAAGATTATTATTTCTTGACGGTTCCGCAGTTTATGGATAAGATTCGAAATAAAGAATTCGTAGAATGGGAAGAAGTATATCCAGAGAATTATTATGGAACCTTAAAAACCGAAGTCGATCGTATTTGTGACTCAGGAAAGAATGTTATTTTTGATATTGATGTAGTTGGCGGATTGCGAATTAAGGAAAAGTTCCCTGAAGATACATTAACCGTTTTTATTAAACCACCAAGTATCAACGAACTCATCAAGCGTTTGAAAAAACGAAAAACGGAAAGTCAAGAGAAAATCAACATGCGCGTTTCTAAAGCAGCGGTTGAAATGGCAACCGCTTCACAATTTGATGTGATTGTTTTGAATGATGATTTAGACAGAGCAAAAGCAGAAGCCGAAGAGGTTGTTGCAGCGTTTATTGGAATCGAGAAAAAGTAATTTTATGAAAGTTGGTTTGTATTTTGGCACGTTTAATCCGATTCACATTGGACATTTGGCAATAGCCAATCATTTGGCAGAATACAGTGACTTAGATGCTATTTGGATGGTTGTAACGCCGCACAATCCATTTAAAAAGAAAAGTTCCTTACTCGACAATCATCATCGCTATCAAATGGTGATGATAGCAACGGAAGACTATCCTAAGATCAAGCCAAGCAAAATAGAATTTAACTTACCGCAACCAAATTACACAGTAAATACCTTAGCACATTTACAAGAAAAATATCCAAAGAATGAGTTTTGCTTGATTATGGGCGAAGACAATTTGAAAGGATTTCACAAGTGGAAGAACTACGAAGTGATTTTAGAAAACCATGAAGTGTATGTATATCCAAGAATTTCAGAAGGTATTGTGGAACATCAATTTGCGGATCATCCTAAGATTCACAAGGTAAATGCGCCTATTATGGAAATTTCTTCCACGTTTATTCGAAAAGCAATTAAAGACCAAAAAAACATCAAACCGTTATTGCCACAGCATGTTTGGGAATATATTGATGAGATGAATTTTTATAAGAAGTAATCTTAATTTTTCAATTTGAAGATTGTCTGATTTGAAAATGTAGTTTGTGACTTGAAAGTATTTCTCGATATTATTTTCTAGCAAAAATCACTCGAAATGACGTTTGTTGGACTTTTTAGACTTTTTGTAGATTTCCTGATTCTTGACTCTTGACTCCAAAAGCGAAGCGATCTTCAATCATTGAATCTTTTAATCATTGAATTGTTAAATTATTCAATTTTAGTATATACATATTCTTTATTGCTTTCCATATCGATTAAGACTAAAACACCGTCATTTTGTTCATTAGCGCCTTTTAATTCATAACATTTTGAAGACTTCTCTTGATCGTCTGTAATTTTAACAAATAACGAGCGATATGCGCTATATTCGTCACATTGTGTCGCTATGGTATAATGGTAATGTTTGTCTTCTTTATTTGCGTAATAATCTTTTCCTATTCCATTTTGAAGAAATTCTAACGTATATTCAGGATTCGATTGTAATGCCCAAGCACCAATAATTTCCTTTTTCGGTTTTACAAAAGAGGTAATTCCCAAAAGGATAACTAACAATATAGAAAGCGGAATTATAATTAGTGGTCGATAGCTTCTCATAATATTGGTTTGTTTAGATAGCAATATTAGGCGTTTTTCGAGGTACGGAACAAGGGGACTTTTCCCCTTTTTTGTAGGGTTTTAACTTGTATATAGCAAAAAACTCCTCAATGTTGAGGAGTTTTTCATATTTGTACGCTAATCTAATGCCGGAATTCGTAATACTTGTCCCGGATATATAAGATCTGGACTTTTTAACATGGGCTGATTTGCTTCAAATATGATTGGATATTTCATCGCATTTCCATAATATTGTTTGGCAATTTTACCAAGCGTATCACCTTTGGCTACGGTGTGAAATTGTGCTTCTGGTTCTTGGTGTTCTACGTCCATACGATCATCAACCATGGCAATTCCTTTTGTATTTCCGACTACCAATACTACTTTTTCTTTCGTTGCTTGGTCGTGTGCTTTACCAGTAATAATAGCGGTGTCGCCTTCAAGTGAAACGTGTAAGTTTTCTACATGTAAATCTAAATCTCCAATAGTTTCTATAATTGACGCTTCATCTTTGGCTTTCTTAGCAGCTGCAGCTTCTGCATTTTCAATAGCTTCATCAGCAGCTTTTTCAGCGGATGTTTTTCCACCAAATATTTTGGCTCCTGCATCTTTAATAAATGAAAATAATCCCATAATTCTTTATTTTTTAGTGTTATTTAAGGTTTTGTGTGAAATGTAAAGTACGAAAAATAGAGTGATTTTAAAAAAGTCCAACAGTATTTCTATAACTACACGATAAACTGCAAAAAAAGCTCCTTCAATTTACAGTCTTTTGTATGAGGTCTTTTCAAAAAATGATTTTAATTTATAATTTGTGAGGAGAAAGAAAATTAGAAAAGAGTTTCAGAAGACTCCGCTTTGCAGCGGAGTTAGTTCAACTTGCAGTTTTGAGTGCGCCTTTCAGGCTTTTCAAAAAATGATTTTAATTTATAATTTGTGAGGAGAAAGAAAATTAGAAAAGAGTTTCAGAAGACTCCGCTTTGCAGCGGAGTTAGTTCAACTAACAATTTTGAGTGCGCTTTAACAAGCTTCTCAAAACTGAGTTTCACTAAAAAGAAACAGTTTTCACAAAGTCGTGAAAACTGTTTCTAAACTAAATAACCAACCAAAGTCTTTATATTTTTATTTCTTAAAGTCGTCCTTGTTGAACTTCTTATTGATAATTTTTTTACGTTTTTTGTCGGTCTGCTTCAACTGTGTTGTACTGCCATCTGCTGACGGACGTAAAAATTGTATGTATCCTCTTCCTTGAAACTCGTACGTTGTTCCAGAATCTGGGTGAAACAATTCAATGTTTCCGTCATCTATAACGTTCAATTCAAAGTATTCATTGTCCAGATAATCATAATCTAATGTTAAAACTTTTGCGTACGGATCACCAGCCACATCGTACACGGTATAAATTCCTTCGTAATCGTATATTAAATCAGAAATTGGCGTGTTTAGATCATCTGTAGATGATAGAAATGTATCGTCATTTCCTCCTGATAAAAACGTTAAAAAGTTTTCATCATCAAATGCATTTAGCATTCCTGCCTGACTTGTATATGTTTTTTTCCATGCGGTAAATTCTTGTAATAAATAGTGAATATTGTCATAGAATACAAAGTCGTAATCAAAGTTTGCTCGCTGATATCCTGTTAAGTAATAACTTGTATTTGTTGAGGTATCCACCATACGAATTCGGTTTACACCAAGTTGATCTACACGCAATGGGTAATACCCATCAATATCATGATCAATATCTACATAGTCAAAATCAGTTCCGTAGGCACCAACATCAATTCCATAACCGTTTCCATTGGTTCCAATTCCTGAAATATTATTGTTTGCATACAAAGTTCCGTTGATAAATGAAACTGTAAACGCACGTTGCAAAAATGGAACTTCACCGTTTCCAGTAGTTTCATTGATATTTACATACCATAATTCATACGAGTTCAATAACTGATTCAAGGTAATTCCTGGTGGATCAATAATTGGATCTTCCACAATAACTTCCGTATAACATGAACTCAGTATAGAGCTAACTAATGTAATTGTTAAGAGTAATTTTAGAGTCTTCATAAGCCAATCATTTTAATGTTGTTGTTTAATAGTATTCAAAACACATGCCAAAAAAGCAAACTCTTGATTTGCAAGCATACGCTAAGAGTAATATTTTCCGTATTTTTGAATCATAGATCAACTATTTTATGGACAAAGAATTGAAATACGCTGTTTTTGGCGCTGGAAGTTGGGCAACCGCTATTGTAAAAATGCTTTGTGAAAACTTAGATGAAGTCGGTTGGTATATGCGAAGTGTATATACAAAAGAGCATTTACTGAAAGAACAACACAATCCGAGTTATTTGAGTTCGGTAGAATTTAATATTAACAAACTCAAATTGAGTAACGATATTAACGAAACTGCTAAGGATGCCGATGTGTTAATTTTTGTCATTCCATCTGCCTTTGTCTATGCAGAATTGCAAAAGCTAACCGTTGATATTTCTCATAAAATCATTGTTTCTGCGGTGAAAGGAATCATTCCAGAATCAGGATTGTTGGTGGGCGAGCATTTTCATGATATTTACAAAACCCCGTTTGAAAACATTGCGGTGATTGCAGGTCCTTGTCATGCTGAAGAAGTAGCACTCGAACGTTTGTCATATTTAACCATTTCATGTGCCGATCAAGCAAAAGCACAAAAAATTGCCGATGCTTTAGCGAGCGATTATATTAAAACCAAAACTAGCGATGATGTCATTGGAACAGAATATGCCGTAATGTTGAAAAATATTTACGCTATTGCTGCCGGAATTGCACATGGATTGGGTTATGGAGATAATTTCCAAAGCGTACTGATGAGCAACGCTATTCGCGAAATGAAACGCTTTATCAAGAAGGTTCACAAAATGAAACGAAACATCAATAACTCTGCCTATTTGGGCGATTTATTGGTAACTGGCTATTCGGTATTCTCTCGAAACAGAATGTTTGGAAACATGATTGGAAAAGGCTACACGGTTCGTTCTGCACAATTAGAAATGAATATGGTTGCCGAAGGATATTACGCCACAAATAGTGCTTTTTTATTGAATCAGAAAAACGATAAGAAAACACAAATGCCTATTATTGATGCGGTATATGCAATTTTGTATCAGAATAAAGATCCTAAAAAAATATTCAAGAAGTTAACGGATAAGTTGGATTAGGTTTAATGTAGCAGTGTATCAATTTTTTAATGTGCGAATGTTTTTGATTTGATGATTTGAAAATGTTGCAATTTGAAAATTTACTCAAAAGACTTGAAGATTTTGCTATTTCGCGTGAAGGATGGAGGCATTTGTTGAAGCTCCTCGAAGAGAGCGACTGCCGAGAGCCTGACCGTTTACGGGCACGCCATTGTTTCTATTGAAAAATTTCTAATATTTGTTTTGTATGAAATTTGTCTACTTAAATTTTCTCCACAAAATCAGCGAACACTTCTTTATGACGTTCCAAATCCATATTCGCAGAAAGTGCTACACGAGCGATATAATCTTTGTCACCTTCCTTTGTAGTTCCTTGGGTTGATGTTGCCGGAATGGTCCAATAACATCCTTTTAACTGTCCATAACTCACACAATACTTGCTTTCGTTCGGGATTTCAGTAATCATCAAATTGATTAATCTGTGATTTAACTTTCGTTTATACGCTTCTTTTTCTTCGGCAGTAGTTCCTTTTGTGGGAAGATCTAATGAAAAAACCGATGGTGTAAATCCTTGTTCAACTAATTCCTCCGAAACAAAATTGATTTTCGCTGCTGGCAACGTTTCTTGAATAAAGTTTACAAATTCGCGTGTATTTTGATATGCCTCCGCAATTCGTTGATTCATGGAAGGCAATTGTTTGGCTAATATTTCATATTGAAGTGCTGTCGCTTCGTTATCGCAGAGTTGTAAATGTGTTTCTATGTATTGCATTAATGCTTCCGCTTTTTCATTTCCCACACAATAGCCCGCCGTACATTGTCCGCCACTTGGAAATTTTGATCCGCTTGCATACGAAATCGCTCTGACGGTTGAAAGTGTTTTTCCTTTGCCTAAAAAGTGCACATTAGGACAGAATGTTTGATCTAAAATAAACACAGGATCAATGGCAATTTCGCCCGTTGCCGTGGTGCGTTTTTTGCTTAAAACTTCTTTTAGTTGTTCCAAATTAGGAACTTCCACTCTTGGATTTGTTGGAATTTCAGCAATGATATAAGGAATTGCGTCTTCAGCAGCAATTTTCGCTAAAACGGTTTCCACACTTTGCACCATATCGTTGTCGCCATCCACAGGTAAATCTACCACTTCCACATTGTCAAGACAAGCTGCCACACGTCGCGCTTGATCGTTTGTTCCACCATAACAATTTGGCGGCACTACAAATTTGATTGCCTTTCCTTTGTGATTTTCTTGCGCATCATGAATGAGTCCCATCATAATGGCATATTGAATAGAAAGTCCGCTAGAACCAACGAGTGCTTTTGTATGTGCGCCCGTAATTTCTTCAATAGCGTTTAAAACACTTGCTTTATTTCGGCTCAGCTCAGTACGAGTGTTAGTCTCAACATTGCTAGTTTGAGTATCTAAAGAAGGTTTCCCTACTAGCGACTTCAAAGCAGCCAAACAATTGATTGGCGTCATGGCAATCGTTTCTCTTCTTCGGACATGTTGAATTTCAGAGATATAACGTTCATTTTGTTCGCCATTTACGAGTAAAATACTTCCTGAATCTCCGTGAAGATGTACAAGAAAGTCAATGTTTGGATTGAGATCAAAATTTGAAACTCCATCTTGTGGTGAAATGAAAACGGTACTTCCGTCAAACGCGGAAATAGCTGACGCTTTCTCAACATGTTTCAACTCAAATTGATATCCATATACATTCTTTATAATTTCTGCATCAAAAGCATCGGGCAATTCATCGGTATAAACGATTTGCGTGCTTTTATTGGTTAATAAATTCTTTCTCAGAATTGCCAAAATAGGCGTGATCTTGGATGAAAAACTAATAACATTTTCGGGTCTTAGCTGATGTAAGTTTGCAATTGTCCATTCGAGCACACACGATAATGGATGTCCTAATCGAATATAATCATAGGCTGTTGGCAATTCATTGAGTGCAGATTTCTCAGCGTTTTTGTCATTATATAAGATTTCAAACTGGTCTAAAAATTCAATTTTAGCCAATTTTTCATCATAAATATCGAGTCGATGTGTTGTCAATCCAAGCCAATCCGATGGCATGTTTTTTAACACCTCTTTTATATAATTGCGTATTTTATTGTCTTGCATAGTTTTCTCCTTCAAATAGGCTGGAAAGATACAGTATTTAGATTTTTTTATGAAGTGTTATCAGTCGTTTTATTGTGTGATGCCTAACAGTTGCAGGTTAGACTTCTTGGATTTTTGGACTTATTAGACATGTTAGAATCTCTGTGATAAGATTCCTGCCTGCACTTCGATAAATTCAGTGACCACATAAAAATAGAAACTTCTACTCTTTCTTCAATTTCTTCACCAACGTTCCTACTGTTAATCCTTGTACTAAGATGGAGAATATTACAACCACATACGTAATGACAATAAACAAATCGCGGTGCATATCATTGGTCAGTCCTAAGGCAAGTGCAATGGAAATTCCGCCACGCAATCCGCCCCAAGTCATAATAAGATTAGTTTTCGGGACAAAATCGAGCTTCTTCTCAAAGAATTTAATCGGGAATAATAACGACATATATCGGCAAGCAAGCACAATAGGAATTGCTACTAAGCCGGCAATGATATATTTTACTTCAAAGGCAATGACCAGCATTTCCATTCCGATCAATACAAATAAAATGGTGTTTAGTAAGATATCAATTAGTTCCCAAAACTTATCCACGTAGGTTTCTGTGACTTCAGACATGGCGGTTCCTCGCACGGTGTCGTTTCCAACAATTAATCCGGCAGTAACCACCGCTAACGGTGCAGAAACGTGTAATGCATGCGCAATAGCCGTTCCGCCCATCACAGTTGCCAACGTAATGATGACTTCTATATCGTAATCGTCAATAGATTTTAGCAATCGGTACGTAATCCAACCGAGCAAAGTACCTAGTAAAATTCCGCCAATTACTTCCAATCCAAATAATTTGGCAACATCTGCTACGCCAATATTTCCAGGACCTGAATTTGCAATTTGGAATATCGTCAAAAAGATAACCACGCCAACTCCATCATTAAATAGTGATTCGCCCACAATTTTGACTTCTAGTTTTTTAGGAACATTTGCTTTTTTCAAAATTCCCAATACGGCAATTGGATCTGTTGGCGAAATCAACGCACCAAAAAGCAAACAGTAGATAAAGTTGACTTCTAAGCCTGTTAATTGTAATACATAAAACATCACAATTCCTACCAAAAATGTAGACACCAATACTCCTAAAGTTGCAAATACCAATACAGGCCAACGTTGTACTTTGAGTTGTTCAAAGTTTGTATGCAAAGCGCCTGCAAAGAGTAAAAAGCTCAGCATAATATCGAGCAATACACTTCTAAAATCTATTTGAGAAATGATGTATCTTTCTGCGTTCAATAAGGTGGCATCAAAATAACTCAAGGCAAATACCGCAAGTGTAAAAAGTATCGTAATTAGCATTAAGCCAATGGTATTTGGCAATTTTAAAAATCGGACATTAATATATCCAAAAGCGGCGGCTAAGGAAACGAGTATGGTAATAATTAAAAAGTAGTCCATATTAAATTGCTTTTCTGAGTGCTAATATATATCCTAAATGTATGCCTTCGTGAAAATTATTGAATTCAATCGCTTCTGCTACATTTGTCAGCGTTACTCCTAAACTCACCGTATATTCCGTATAGGTTTTAAAAATTCCTGCGGCGATATCTTTTTCTGTTTGAATGGGTAAACTTTCAAGCAAAACTTTGATTTCTTCCACTTCTGCCTGAGTGACATCGCCTTCAGGCTTGGTTTTGTTTCTATATTTTGACACCATTTCTTCCGAAACATGAATTGGCAAACCTGATAATCTATAAATGAGCAATTGTTGTATAACCACAACATGTGCAATATTCCAAATAATATTATTAGAAAACCCTTCGGGAACTTTATTCAAATCAGCCAACGATATTTCCTCTAAAAACCGTTTTAAGATGACTCTATTAGTCTGTGTGATGGTACTCGTAAAATTCATTTTGCTATATTTTTCTTAAAAGTATTCATTTTTACTCGAAAAGAATTTTCTTTGTAGCAGTTTTACGACGAATAGATCATCAATCTCTTTTTAAAATTTAAAACCTGTGAAGAAAATTTATCATTTAAAGACGTGTAACACGTGTCAGCGAATTATTAAAGATATTCAACCAACTTCCGATTTTGTACTGCAAGGAATTAAAGAAGAAGAAATTACCGTGAAACAACTCGAAGAAATGTACGCACTTTCTGGAAGTTACGAAGCATTGTTTAGCAAACGCGCGAAGTTGTACAAAGAAATGGATTTGAAAAATCAGGATTTAACAGAGGAAGATTATAAACACTATATTTTAGAACATTATACATTTTTAAAACGTCCTGTCATTATAGTAGACGATCAAATTTTTATTGGAAATTCCGCCAAAACCGTTGCCGCAGCTAAAGAAGCTATTTCCTAATGGTACCAGACAGAAAATTTGCTTTTATTGCTGCTTTTGCCGTGCAAGTCTTTTATGGTGTCACCTTTACATTTGCATCGGATGTCATAAAAGGTGGCTATATAAAACCTTTTGGGTTTATATTACTTCGTGTTACGGGAGCTGCCGTATTATTTTGGATTTTTAGCTTTTTTGCTCCGAAAGAAAAAATTGATCGAAAAGATTTCGTCATCTTCTTTTTTGCTTCCATCTTTGGAATTGCACTCAACATGCTTACTTTTTTTAAAGGACTCGAATATACAACGCCCATTCACGCTTCTGTAATTATGGTGGTGGTTCCAATTATTGTATTGATATTATCAGCGTTATTCTTGAAAGAAAAAATCATCTCCACAAAAATCATTGGAATTATTTTAGGACTTTCGGGCGCAGTTGTATTAAGCGTTTATGGGAAATCAGCACTAGCATCCGACAATATTCCGTTGGGTAATTTGCTCGTATTTATCAATGCGGTTTCGTATAGTATTTACATTATTATTATTAAAAAATTGACGAGTAAATATCATCCGTTTACCTTTATAAAATGGTTGTTTTTGTTTGGAGTGATCTTAGTATTTCCGTTTGGATACTCAGAATTAACAGCGGTAGATTGGGATATCTTCACACCATACATCGTTTTTGAAACTTTATTTGTAATTATTGGTGCTACTTTTGCGACGTATCTGTTAAACCCATTAGCATTGCGACAACTAAAAGCCTCTACTGTAAGTACATTTTTGTACATTCAACCTGTTATTGCAGGAGTTTTTGCAATCATTATGGGGAGCGATTCCCTAAATTTTATTAAAATTGTAGCTGCTTTGTTAATTTTTGCTGGAGTGTATCTCGTTTCTATGAACAAAGCCAAAACCACTAGATGAGTTATACAAAACCCCTTTTTTACAATCATATCAACGATATTCCGTCAGCATATTGGCAACAATTAGGCTGTTTAGACAATACGTATTATACACCAGAATTTTTATACGCTTACGAAATAGCGAATGAAGATATTTTGTTTCGGTATATCATTATTTTGAACGATCAGCAAGAAGCAGTTGCCTTTGCGGCTACCCAAGTCGTGACAATTCCGATAGAAACTATCACGAAAAATGTTAAGATTTCAGATGGATTGAAGAAAAGAATCAATGGCTTATTCTGCAGCAGCACTCCAAAAATTATGTTTTGTGGAAACGTTTTTTTGAGTGGCGAATACGGAACTTTTATCAAAAAAGGAGAAGATACCAACACACGATTTCACGAATTAGTAGCGGCTTTAAAAATCTTAATGAAAGAAACGAAACAGCTGCATGCTGTTTTTGTAAAAGATTTTAAACAGGCATCACTTCCGATTACCGATCAATTAAAAGATTATAAATATATCCCGATGAAGGTAGAACCGAATATGATTATTCAGTTGCAACCCGAATGGAAATCCTTTGAGGATTATAAAAATGCTTTAAAGTCTAAATACAGAGTCAAAGCCAATAAAGCCGATAGTAAAAGTGGAAAACTCACCACAAAACTGTTTACATCACAAGATATAGAACACTACAAAAGTGAGTTGCAAGCGTTGTATGAAAACACCATTTCCAACGCAAATTTTAATGCGCAAATATTAAATTTGAACACGTATACGCAACTCAAAAAAACATACAACGATCAGTTTATTGTAAAAGGTTATTTTTTAAATGATACATTGGTTGGTTTCTTGTCTGCAATGAGCAATCAGGAGAATTTAGATGCCCATTTTATCGGACTCGATTATGCACTCAATAAAGACTATGCTATTTATCCTCGTATTTTAAATGATTATGTGCGATTAGGGATTCAGCGGCAAGCAAAACGCATCAATTTGGGAAGAACTGCTTCTGAAATCAAAAGTACGCTTGGCGCAAAACCACAAGATCTTACGTGTTACATTCGTCATAAACAACCTTTATTAAATGCTGCTATGCGACCTTTCATCAAGAATATTAAGATCAAAGATTTTAGAGAGCATTCCGTTTTTAAAGAATAAATTATATTGGCAAACAACGTTCGGTTTCATAAAAACTTCTCGATACTAGTGTCATTTCTATTCTACATCAAAAGAACATTACAAGCATTGCTTTTTACAGCAATTATTGTACATTTTACCATAAAAGATGAGTTCTACATAACTTCTTTACTCTTTTATGCAACGCCGCTTCCGCTGATTGTACTCGGGCTGTTATTTTTACTAGCATTTATAAAGGCTTCCGCCAGAAAATACTATGTGATATTAGCCGTAATACTGTCGATCATTTGGGTAAAAAACAGTTATATAAATACGCCATTAGTTGCCACTTCCGAAGCCCTAGAAATTGTATTGTGGAATGCCTATCGAACCGAAAACTTTGAAGATGGTTTTGAAGTCAGTAAAACGATTCCTGATATCATGGTTTTGATAGAATGTGATGAACACGATTTCGAGAAAATTAAACAGAAATACAACGAATATCATTTTTATTTCAATGAGGAAGCCATTGGAATTTTCTCCAAAACACCGCTCGAAATTCATTCAAATATCACTTCAGAATGGAATACAACGGTGGTACATTTTAGCACAAAAAATATACATTTTTATGCTGTTGATGTTTCGGCAAACGTAAAATATTTTCGCAAACCAATGCTCAAAAATGTCTTTTCTTCGATACAAACGGATGACAAAACAATCATTTTAGGGGATTTTAACACACCTTTTGAATCGTTATTTTTTAAAAATTTCAAAAAAAATTACCTGCACGCATTTACCGAAAAAGGAAATGGATTTCGCGAAACTTGGTTTTGGAATATTCCGTTGCTCTCCCTCGATCATATCTGGGTTTCGAAAGATTTAGAAATTCTGAAAGTTGATAAAATCTCAACAACAAAATCGGATCATTCTATGCTCAAAATGCACCTCAAAAATGACGCTGAGAAAAAATAAATTTGGAAAATAGAAAAATGATCTTCTATATTTGCAACCATCAAAACGAAATATAAAAAACAACTATTCATAAAAAACGATACAATGCAAAACGTAAAACTTACATATCGAAAAGGTGCCGGAACTATTCCGATGCGCGACTTGGGTTTTACCCGTTGTATCTTCAAATAGAAATATAACATATCATTAAAAACCCGAGTCCAAAAAGGCTCGGGTTTTTTAATGCATTATTTTTAATATATGATCAAAATAGGACACATACATATCGGAGGAACAACTGAGGAAACTCAGCTATTGTTCGCATTAGAACCCAAGTATTCTTTGGAATAAAGAATATATATACGCAGTATAAAAGCCCGGTTCTACCTAAGAATCGGGCTTTATTATTTTAGTGAAACTCAATATTGAAAAGGCCGTAGGACGCATTCAATATTGTAAGTTGAACTAATCCCGCTGAAAATCGGGATCTTGTGAAATTTTTAGAGAAGTAAAATAACAATACAAAAATCAACAATCGTGTAGCGACACAAAACAAGAACAAATGAATTTAATCAAACAAATGGAGCGACTGTAAACTCGGAAATGTGTTTTCAGTACCCAAAAAAGAATTTTTAATCTATTACACAAAAACAATGGAAAACGTAAAATCAATTAGCGGAATTTTTACTGAAAACAACATTCAAAAGCAACAGTCATGGAAACAACACACGTACATCGAAAACATATATCGAAGTCCAGAAGATTAAAGGAAAAACTAGAGGCCAAAGCCAAAGAGGAAGCATTACAAAAAAGCTTGCAAAATCATAACAAAGCAAAAAAAGTACTGTTTCCAGCGATGGTAGAACGAATTTTTGAAGGCAAAGAACGCACGTATTATCAGCATCATACAATTGCATATATCTTAGAAAGTCTTTTCAGTTCATTGAGTAATAAACGACAATCAATAAGACGCAAAGCATTCAAAGAATTATTACATCACTTGTTCAAACAGCGTTGTACAAAACTTTTACGAAGCGAAGCATCTTTACAAGCAATCTATCAAATTGCTTGGTTTAGTTCAGCATATCAAAGCGATATAAACGATTGGAAACGAAACAGTCACAATCCTGAAAAGCAAGTTAAAGATCTGGTAAAGCACTGTTTTGCAACATACTACGTACCGGCATTTATGTACGAAGCGTGGTTCAATACGAACCGAAAATACATGTCTTGGTTTATTGATTTAGGTCGTGGAAACAGTGTAAAAAGCTTGACAAAAGTTCCTGTAAGACTCACAAAAAAAGGCGCACATTATTTTTTGCAAGCACCCGCGAGTTACACAGTTGAAATGGCGTTACGCAGCGCGCAAGCTTTATCGTATGGAACAGACGCATTGGTCGCAGAAAGAATTGCACATTCTAGCTTGAGCAGAAACAACTTTGAACAGGAAAATTTTTGGGAAACGGTCATTCAGTTCTTTATGAAGCAAACCATGTTAGATTTCAATAAAATGAATGAAATCTTGGACTATTTAGCCGATTGTATTCGAAATAATCATAATTATTCTATCAAAGGAAGAACGATTACTTCACTAACGCGACAATCAGACGAATGGCATGTAGCACAAGCAATTCATAGTGCAAGTACGGTAGATTTATTTACATGGAATCCTTTACTAAACAGTTCATTAATCATTCGAACAAAACAAGAAAAAGATACCAAAAAGTATCGCTTATTTGAACTTTGTTCTTCAAAAGAATTGATTGCTGAAGGTAAAAAAATGAATCATTGTGTGGCTTCGTATGCACGTTCATGTGTAGTAAAAGTAACGAGTATTTTTACATTGCGATGTACAAGTTTCTTAAAAGGATCTGAAACATTAGCAACGATTGAAGTGCACACAGGATCACAAACAATAGTGCAAGCAAAAGCACGATTTAACAAGCCAATTTCGGCAATTGCCAAAAAAATCATAAATGATTGGGCAGCGCAACATGATTTAAAAATCGGGAAATGGCTTTAAACTATAAAAAATGGCAAAATTAAAATTACGAGGGAAAGACCTCATCGCAATAGGATATCCACAGAAGGGAAAAGTAATTAGTATCGCTGTGGATGCAATGTTGAAACATTACAGACGCGAACGAAAAGACAAAGTAATACAGCGTCTGAAATCAGTGTTGAAAGATCCTGAAAAGTATGTAGGAGATGGAATTTTTGGTAAAATCGCCGAAGAACTCACAACTCCAGTACACATAGAAGCAAAACAATTAGAAATGAAACGCGCGCCGTTTACCATATTTGGAGAAAACGGAATTCAAGAGGAAGCAAAACATCAGTTGTACACTGCATTGAAACTTCCAATCGCACGAGCAGGCGCATTAATGCCCGATGGACATTCGGGTTACGGATTGCCAATTGGCGGTGTGTTGGCTGCGAAAGACGCGGTAATTCCGTATGGAGTTGGTGTTGATATTGGTTGTAGAATGTGTTTGTCTATCTATGATATTCCAGCTTCGTATTTGGAAGGTCACAAAGACAAATATGTGAATATGCTGCAAGATCATACCAAATTTGGAGGTTTTGAAACGCATAAAACAATCAACGATCATGAAATTTTTGAGCGTACGGAATTTAAAGACATTCCAACCGTAAAAAAATTGTTCAAAAAAGCGTATCAACAACTAGGTTCGTCAGGTGGTGGAAATCACTTTGTAGAATTTGGAATTGTAGCCATTTCGGATGAAAACAATGAATTCAACGTTCCTGTCGGGAAGTATTTGGGAATTTTGTCGCATAGCGGATCGCGAGGTTTAGGTGCTAATATTGCAAAACATTATACCAAGTTAGCAATACAACAAACACCATTACCAGGAGAAGCGAAAAACTTAGCATGGCTCGATCTCAATACGCACGACGGACAAGAATATTGGTTGGCGATGAATTTAGCGGGCGATTACGCTTCAGCGTGTCATCATGACATTCACAAGCGTTTAGGAAAAGCGTTGGGTTCAAGACCGTTAGCAATGGTGGAAAACCATCACAATTTTGCTTGGAAAGAAATCGTCAATGGAGAAGAGTTAGTTGTACACCGAAAAGGCGCAACACCAGCACAAAAAGGCGTGTTGGGAATCATTCCAGGATCGATGACAGCACCAGGGTTTATTGTTCGTGGCACAGGAAATCCGCTTTCGTTGCAATCGGCTTCACATGGAGCTGGACGGCAATTATCGAGACGAAAAGCCAAGCAAACCATCACGCAAAGTGAGATTAAAAAACAACTAAAAGATCACGGCGTGACCTTGATTGGTGGTGGAATTGATGAAGCGCCCATGGCATACAAAAACATTCATCATGTCATGGCAAATCAAACCGAATTGGTGGAAGTTGTTGGGAGTTTTACACCGAAAATTGTACGGATGGATAAGTAAAAAAAGTTGAGTTGTTTCTTCACAGTAATACTAGGGAAACTGAGGTTCTCAAGGTTTCTCTAGTATTCAAAAGAGGAAGGATTCAGCTATAAAATCAAATAATGAAATAAAAAGTCATTGCGAGAATTTTGTTTGCATTGTTGAGTGCAATCGAAATGAAAAAATTCGTGGCAATCTGTTCATCAAACAAACAGATTACTTCGTCGTTTTCTCCTCGTAATGACAAAATTTAAACAAAACAACATGTCATTAAATATAGCAGATCAGTATTACTTAAAAGCAAAAGGTGCCATGGCAGGTTTTTGTAGTGATTGGGAAGAAGCATGCGAAGCTATTAGTTATGCAATTTCCTATGACGAAAACCATTGTCCGTCCTTATGCTTACTAGGAGCGATTCAAGCACAGTACTTAGGCGATTATGAAGCAGCATTTGAAAGTTATGATAAATGTATTGCGGCAGATATTAACTATGTAAATGTATATCCAGAATATATGAAGTTTTTGATTTGGGCAGAAGAACTTCCAAGAGCAAAACAGTTATTGGAATTTGCTAAAAAAATCAAAGGAATCTCCACAGCAGAAATGTATTGGTGTGAATCGTATATAAATGAAGTAGAAGGAAATTATAAACAAAGCTTGAAATGCATTAAAAAAGCTAAGCAACACATTTATAATGATGACTATATGTACTATATGAATACCGAAGAAACACGTGTTCAGAAAAAGTTCAAAGAGTCAAAGAAGTCAATTAAAAAGAAAAAATCAAAAAAAATCAGAGCCAACATCAAATTCCAGACAATGTTGGATTAAAAAAATAGAAATTATGGACAATCAATTTTGGGTGCAAATTTCCTCGGGCTCAGGTCCTGAGGAATGTTGCCTCGCTGTAAAATACTTAACAGAAAAGCTCAACCGCTTGCCAAATTTTACATTTACTGTCATTGAATTGGTCGCTACAAAATACCAAAACTATTCCTCAGTTTGGATGCGTGGCACAGGCGATGTTGACGTATTTAAAAATTATTGGCAAGGAAGTGTGCAATTTATATTTAGAAGCCCGTACCGTGCAAATCACCCACGTAAAAACTGGTTTGTAAATGTGCGAGTTTATGCTGTGCCCACCGAGATTTCTTGGACACCGAAAGAAGTTCAAGTCAAAACAGCGCGCAGTTCAGGAGCTGGCGGACAGCATGTAAATAAAGTAGAAACGGCCGTCAATATTATACATATTCCAACAGGAATTATGGTACAAGCGAGCGAAGAACGTTCGCAATTCTTAAACAAAAAACTAGCATTTGCACGCTTGGATATTGCGATTAAAGCACAAAATCAAAAGCAGGAAAAAGCGATACAGCAACAAAAGTGGATACAACACAAACAAGTGCAACGTGGAAATCCTGTGCAAGTTTTTAAAGAGTAAAAAATAATCTGGAAAATGACTTAGTTACTTGTGAGATGCTGCACTTCGATAAACTCAGAGTCCATTTAGCATGACGCAAGCATCATTTTCCAGACTATTTTATAAATTGCTATTATTTAACTGGAAGCGAAACACAGTTGTCTTCTCCGTTGTAAATTGCAGACATACACAAAAATGATGGCTGAATTGAAATAATTCCACCTGTTACTTCTTTTGCATTTAATACTGAGATTGAATGCTTTTTTAATTGCATTTTTTTTACACTTTTTTTCAT
>CAYGPQ010000032.1:41551-44440 GCA_964351775.1 uncultured Kordia sp.
GCTTTTTTAATTGCATTTTTTTTACACTTTTTTTCATACTATTATAATTTAATAAGTTAATGATACTTAAATATAGTAAAAGAATGAAGAAAGTAAGGCACTTATACACAGTACGATAACATTTGGCAGTTTTCAAATATGCAAATGTCAGTTTTGTCAGTGTTGTTACCACTGCATACTAGAAATTCTTGAAAATAGTAATCGTTTTAAGAGGTAAAATTAACTCGTTGGAAATAGTTTTTTAGCTATTTTGAGTAGTGTATTTTATACTGACACGAAGTTAGTATGCGAGAAGAATTTATAACAAGAAGATTATTGTTTGGAAGAATTAAACCAGTTTTAGTTTGCACATAAAATAGTCTGAAAAATGACTACGTTGTCTGTGAGATGCTGAACTCGATTCAGCATCTCACAGACATCATTTTTCAGACTATTTTTTTAATTATTGCTGATTTGAAACACAGTTATCTTCACCATTGTAAATGAAAGATTTACAAGTGACCGTAATCAATGAAGTGGTGTTTATTCCACCTTTAATTTCATAGGCGTTTAATACTGAAACTAAGTGTTTTCTTAACTGAATTTTTTGTTCATCTTTTTTCATGAGTATGCAATTTAAACTTTTGGTCAACTAAATATACTCAAAGTAACTTGAAATCTATCATATTTCAAAAAACTATTGGTCTTGATTTATAAATTGCGTGAATGTTTACGGAGTTATTCCTGCCATTCTACAATGAAAAGATTGGTATCTCGTCCGCCACCATTATTTCGGTTCGATGAAAAAGCTAATTTTTTTCCATCATTTGAAAATACAGGAAAAGCATCAAATGTTTCGCTGTGCGTGATGCGTTCCAAACCAGTACCATCAATATTAATCATGTATAAATTGAATGGAAAACCACGTTTGCTTTCATGATTAGACGAGAAGATGACTTTTTCTCCAGAAGGATGAAAAAACGGACTCCAATTAGCATTTCCTAAGTCGGTTAATTGACGTAAATCGCTTCCGTCTGCATTACAGATATATAATTCCATTTCGGTGGGTTGCACCAAACCTTCTGCCAATAAATCTTTGTATTCTTTGATTTCTGCTGTTGTTCTCGGACGCGATGAACGGAAGATAATTTTTGTTCCGTCAGGAGAGAAAAATGCACCTCCATCATAGCCAAGTTCGTTTGTAATTTGTTTCACATCGGAACCGTCAATATTCATGGTGTACAATTCTAAATCACCACTTCTGGTGGAGGTAAATACAATTTTATCTCCTTTTGGTGAAACCGTTGGTTCGGCGTCATAACCAACTTCATTGGTTAATTGCTTTACAATATTTCCTTCTAAATCCGCCACAAAAATGTCAAACGAATCATATACTGGCCAAATATACTTTCCGTTTTTACGTAAGGGAACTTCCGGACATTCGTCATCAACCAAATGTGTAGACGAATAAATGATATGTTTATTATCAGGTAAAAAGTACGAACAGGTGGTGCGTCCTTTTCCGGTACTTACCATTGGTGGCATATTGTCTTTAAACGTTTCATCAACATTCATTAAAAACATTTGATCGCAGGAAACATTCCAGTTGGTATTGTTCGATTGGAAAATTAATTGGGTATCGTCAAAACTCCAATATGCTTCTGCATTATCGCCTCCAAACGTGACTTGTCGGATATTTTTAAAATATTTTTCTTCTGGATAAATTAATGAATCCGTGGAAGTAGTTTTCACGATTGCTTCTGATGCTGGCGTTGTGGTGGCAGTTTTTTCTTTTGTAGTTTCTTTACACGAAAAAACTATACAAAGTAAGATTAAAACAAAAATACGTGTCATGGAGTGGTAATATTTTGATAATTTTACACAAAAATAACTTTCTTATGTTCACAAAACCATTATTTGGAATTCTTTTTTTAGCATTGCTATGTTCTTGTAAAACAGAACATACCGTAGAGAATCATATCAAATCAGATATTGAAGTCTTAGCTGATGACAAATTAGAAGGAAGAGCTACGGGAACTCAAGGCGAAATGACAGCCGCTTTATATATTGCAGAACGCTTCAATTCAATGGGAATTACACCAAAAGGAACCAATAAATATCTCCAAGAATTTACCTTTACCCCAAAAACAGATCCACATGCGGAAACGGTATATATAGATACTAACGAAGAAGGAACAATTACCGGAAGAAACGTTATTGGATACATTGACAATAATGCAGAAAATACCATTGTCATTGGCGCACATTACGATCATTTAGGAATGGGGCAAGATGGTTCATTATACAGAGGCGAACCCATGGTGCATAATGGCGCAGATGATAACGCAAGTGGTGTTGCGGTGATGTTATATTTGGCAGATAAACTAAAAGAAGAAAACAAAAATAATAACTATTTATTCATTGCTTTTTCGGGAGAAGAAATGGGCTTGTTAGGTTCAAATTATTTTGTAAAAAATCCAACCATTGATATCACCAAAGTGAATTACATGATCAATATGGATATGGTAGGGCGTTTAAAGAAAAACAAAGCGTTGGCGATTTATGGAATTGGAACGTCGCCTGTTTGGAAGGAAATTATTGAAAAAGCAAATGTAAAAGATACATTCAATTTAAGACTGAATGAATCTGGTGTTGGACCTTCGGATCATACTTCTTTTTATTTGCAAGATATTCCCGTGCTGCACTTATTTACGGGTCAGCATGTAGATTATCATAAACCTTCGGATGATTTTGAAAAGTTGAATTATGAAGGAATGCTGCAAATTTCGAATTATATACTTAGCATTATTTCAGCAGTAAATTCGCAAGGAAAAATCGCCTTTACACAAACAGTCAACGAATCGGATGATACACCACGATTTAAAGTTACGTTAGGCGTGATTCCTGATT
>CAYGPQ010000033.1:0-43968 GCA_964351775.1 uncultured Kordia sp.
ATTATATTTAGTCATAATATTTAACCAAAAATACTAAAATCATGAAAAAATCACTTTTAAATTTGAAAGGCGTTCAAGAGTTATCTAAAAATGAACAAAGAAGTATAGCGGGAGGTATACGTCTACAGCAAAAATGTGGCGGAGATGGCTCATATATATTCGTTGATGGGAAAAAAGTTTGTTGTTATATTCCATGGAGTGGTTATTATATCTGCTAACATTATTTCAATTAAATTTTTATATCAAACTGCTTTAAAAACTATTTTTAAAGCAGTTTTTTATATAATATACATTTCCTTCTATAAAATTTTATAACCCAGAGTATGTCTTTAAACTACATCCAAGGGATCGTTTTCTGCATTTTTATATAAGTTTAGCGTATTTTGAATAATCAAATCGAGGTCATGAATACATAAAAAGCAAGCTAAATTATATAGCTTTGCTTTTTTAGGACGATACAAAATTCTAAACCTCAATACGTATATCCTAAATTCTCCGTATTCAATACATCTTTAGCTTTCAAAGGGGTTTCTTCCTCGTCATCTTTGCTAAATGGAGTTAATTTAGCATTCAAAACAGAACTAGGCATTGTAGATGCTCCAAGATCGTTGCGTTCAGGTTGCTTTTGCCATTGATCCCAAAAACGATCTAACTGACAATGTGTAAACCAAAAAATAGGATCGTACGCTGTACAATTGGTATTCGCAGATGAACCACCTAAGTAGATATGACTTTTTATATCTGCTACATAAATTTTTGTGCCAAAAGTGACAAAATCAGTTGCATTCATCGCTTTACGAGCTGAGTTTCGTGCTGACTTTAAAAATTTATTGTTTGGCGCATCATTTCTAAACGTGTATAAAGGAATGTTATATTCAGCTCTGTAAAATGGATTTGGTTTTTTTGTGGTTTTTTTAACACCGTCTTTATCCTTTTTAGTGGTTTCGTAATACGGATCTGCCAATAATGGAGGAATTCCTTCTTCTCTTGCAGTTTCAGAAGTATAATCCCAATAAGGCAACATAATAACTGGTTTCGCATTCGGAACCGCCGCTTGTAGTGCCTTTTCAAAATCTGCAAAATAAGCGCGTGCCCAAGGTAGAAAAAGCATATCATTTCGCATATAATGTCCGTCAGTGATAAGAATACCCGCTTTTTCCTGATATACGCGGTTTTTATATAACTTTTCAAAAGCTTTTCGCAAATTCGATATTTCTCTTTCCGAAAGGTCATACACACTTTTCCGAACGTGAACGTCTTTTTTACTCATGTTTTGGTTTTTTAATGGTTAATAATAATGATAAGAACGAATGTATCTTTTCAATAAACCTTCAAGTAATTTACAAAAAAATAAGGATTTTAATAGCTGATTTTGAGCACTATGCCTTTCCTCCTGAAATCTTTGGCCAAACAACCGTATCAGGCATTGTTCCTTTTTCAAGCATTACTTTTGTTAATAGCTCATGTAATTCCTGACGTTTTTTAAGAATGAACCCTTTTTTAATCTTCTCTTTTTTAGATCCATTGTAAAGTTGCATCACTTTCTTCAAGTCGCTATATGCCAAGTTATATCTTTCTTCTGGATCATTAGTCATATCGTACATTTCATATTCCATTTTTTGTCCATAATTTGGATCGAAATACATTGCATATTTCCATTTATGATTGCCTTTCGTTTGAATGATACAACGAATACGACAAGCGCCCATATCTTCAGGAGTATCACTTTGAAGGTAACTATCATCAAAGGTAAAATGAACATGATTTTGTACCTTTTTAGTTGGATTGTTTAAGATCCGAACTAAACTCTTCCCTTGAAATTTATGTTCTTTAGTATCAACACCTGCGATTTCAGCTATTGTTGGCATTAAGTCAATCAATCCTGCAAAAGCCTCCGTGGTTTTTCCAGAGAACATATCTGGATCCGTAAGGTGAGAAAATATCATTGGCACATTGATGGTTTGCTGATATGCATTGAACATTTTTTGACGCATCATTCCATGTGACATTGCCATATCACCATGATCACTAATTCTAATAATAAGAGAGTTTCTTGTTTTTTTGTTTTTTTTCAGTGCTTTTAATACTTTATCTATTTCTTTATCAACTAAAGAAGTTAGGAATGCATAAAACTTCACATAATTCGTAGCAACTTCTTCCGTTTTGATCGCGCCAAATCCTTGTAACATTTTTTGCCAAGTAGCCTGAATTTTAGGTTTTGTGTGTAGTTTTTCATCCCATGTAGATGGTAATTTTACTTTAATACATTTAAAATCATCATCTTTGTATCCGCCGAGTTTATACAATGGCGGCTCTCTTGGTGTTCCATAAGGATCTGACATGGTTTCATTTCCTGGATACGACAATACATCATGAGGATTGACAAGCGAAACTACTAAAAATAAGGGTTTGTCATCTTTATAATTTTTGATATATTCAACAGCACTTGTTTTCAATCGTTCTGCATTAGATTCATCTATACTCATCCCAGGAAGTTTTTTGCCATATAAAGCACTTTGACCTTCTCCATCGACAAAGCGACCGTCGTTGTTGAATCGTCCACCTCCAAAATTAAAAATATTAGCGTCGTCACCAGCATCTGGATAACTCCATTCTTTCACACCGTACATTTTATCCAAATGGGAAACATCTTTAGAGGTCCAATACAGTTGATCAATATCTGGTTTTAAGGGTCCTTTACCTTTCATCTTCACAAATTCTGTTGGTTTGCTAATATGCCATTTGCCCTTATAAGCAACATTATATCCAGCTTGTTCCATCATTTCGAACATGTTATCCATATTGTTTCGCAATTGACCTTGCATTACCTGTGTATATCCTTTTGGTGGATTCTGCCTATTGTAAGGATCATCAAAGGCTAAAACTTGCGTTGCGCCATGCGAAGCAGGATAAGTTCCTGTAAAAAGCGTGGTACGACTCGATGTGCACGTACATGCATTGGTAAATGCGTTGTTAAATGCTAGTCCATTTTTTAACAACTTATTCATTGCTGGTAAATTATTTTCTGCCCAGACTTTATCCCAATTCTGTTTCCAAGTTTGCTGATCGGAAATAATAATAACGATGTTTGGTTTTTTAAGATTTTTTAATTTCCCCATAATTTTTGATTTGATTTCTTTTAAAGATAGTGTATGATATGAATGTTATAGATTTTCTTCTTCCTATTTCTAAAAATGATTTTATAATAAATAGTAATACTACAAGCTGTACTATTTGGATGTAGGTTGCTCAATTAGAGCAACCTATACATCACTTTTTTTCTTACACATTATTAAGAATTAACCAATTTTCTTAATACTTGGCGGAATCCAGTTTGTATTGTCAGTTCCTTTTACTAGATAAATAGGTGACTTGCTATCTTCTTTCTCTGCTCCCCATAAAACTGGAGAATACAGACGTAAAAAGACGATAAATCCTAAAGTATCTTTTAATTCTTCATTGCTCGGTATTGGCAACCAGTTATTAAATTCATTAGCATCCGCTGGTGCATCTGCTTGAAGATATAATTTGATACCTCCATTTATAGGAGTTACTGGATGGTTTTCTATCATTGGTTGACCGATAGAGCTATAATTTACTCCTGCAGATTTTGCATTCGAATTTTCAACTAATGTACCATCGCTGTTATAGATAGTCACTGACCAGAATGCACCATCCTCAACTGGAGGAAGATCTGTGAAATCAATTGTGTACTTGAAATCGCCACTCAAGTGATTACCATTGCCATCAAATTTTGCATATCCATAAACCGTATCTTCAACACGATTGGCTCCTAATGCCCATCTTGCTATGCTTGCTCTATTTTTGTAATTCGTTCCATAATCTCCAAGGAACTTGTATCTTGGAAAAACCCAATGATTTGTTTTAGGGTTTTTAGAAGAAACACCCGCTTCTAAAAATTGAGCAGCTGCTTCCAATCCAGCTTGTAAAGTCACTTGTTTATCTTCATCGAGTTCTGTGAAATCAAATGAAATTGCAGGATTTTCTTCTGGATTAAAATTAAACCCTATTTCTTTTAACTTCTCAATCATTTCCGCATCCTTTTCTATATCAAGCGGTGCATTGTAATTCATCATTGCCGCCATTCTTCCAAAAAAGGCAGACGCATCCATTTGTTGTAATTGATAGAAAGGTGCCGTCGTAACATCTACTACAGGATCAATAGGTGCGTTTTCTGGTGTGTAAGATTTATTATGAATCTGACTCAGAGGCTTCAGTATTAGTTTAGGGTAGATTTCTTCATTTATCCATGCAAGGTCTTCAGGAGCCCCATCGGAAAATACACGTCCAATAATCCACGTAGTATTTGTATCCATGCGAATAACCGTCATTCCTTCAAATTCATTTCCTTTAATTTTATAATCAGGACCTACAAAAACATATTTCCCTGGCTGACTCTTTACGCGTGATCCTGGCGTATTATTGATTACATTCGTCCAACCATCCAAAACTTGCATGATGAAAAATCGCGGACTTCCATCAGGATTTGTAAAAGCAGGAAGATCCATCACAATTGGTTCATCTTTCAAGTTTAAAGAAGCAATCATATAAAGCGTTGACGTACTTAGTAATACTACATTTTTTGCTTCTGGACCAGGCCATTGCGTTTGCAAAGCAAATTGATTCATTGGAGCGCCACCTGCGCCTCCGCTAGTAGGTTCTGTTGGAGTGTTGTTCAGTTGTTGTAACGTAACGCCCATCATCACTAAAGGATACCCATAAACGTAGGCATCGAAAGCGTTATCAAAGGTTTTTTTAATACCTGGAATTGTGGATTCTAAAAAATCACCAGCTTGTTCAGCTTTTGAAGATTCATTGTTGTTGTTTTTCTTTTTGTTTTTTTCTATTGCGTGTAACATGTTTAAGGGTTTAAAATGACTCCTACTCTATTGGCTGAGGCTTTTCGGATGTCGCCTGCTACTTCAAAACTTAGTGGTAGTATTCTACTGAACGTACCGTTTTGATTCTGTAACAAATATCTATAATCATAGCATCCTATATATGAGTACATGAGCCTGTTTCGAAAAATCAGGCTGAACTACTTGGTAAGAATTACATCCTTTACTTAAACACTTTTCAATTTGAACATCAACACCTTATACTGAAGTAGCTTTTATTTCAAGAGATGAACTGTTGAAGTGATTTTTCAAGAGAATTTTATAGGTAATTTGACGGAAATAACTAGGTAATTCAACCTGTTTTGAGCTTGAAATCATTTTTATCGCACGTTTATATGGTATATTCAACCTGAAAAACGTACTAACCCTTAAACTAATAATTATGAAATCAACTATTAAATATGCTATTTTAATTGCCATAGCATTCACTTGTTTTTTGTCGTGCGATCAAGAAAAAAAAATGAAAGATGTTTCAAATACAACGAAGTCAATTAATGAATCAATTGTATTTACATGGACTCCTTGTAAAGATATTAAAGAATATGGAGCTCATGAAATAGACAAAGATTCGGCAGAAACAAGTTTAAAACTGTATAAAGATTATATAGATAGCGTTAAAAATTGTCTTGATCCAGATGCTCCAACTCCATGTGTACTTCCTGGTGAATATGAAGTAGCGGATATATTAAATTATGGTTCTGAAGTAGATTTTGATCTCCTTTTACAAGTTCTAATGACCCGTAAATTGGATTGCGAACACAAATTATTTTTAATGAATGCAATAAGACCAGCACGTGATGAAGAAGGAAAAATAATTGAAGGTAAATTGGTTAACGAGATTATTTTTGTTCATGAAGAAGTTACAACAGATGGAAAAACAAATAAAGATGTAATAACACATACCTATTTTGATTTTACACGACCTTGTCCGAATGGTTGTCCAAAAGGAATATCTGGAATTGAATACCTTAATTGATTATCTTAAATAAACTAGTAAACACAAAACCTAATGGACACAAACGCTACATTAAATAGTATTTACTTTCATACTGCAAACATTGCATTGTTATTTCTATGCATTAGTGTAGCGTTTTGTATCTTCTATCGAAAAAAATTAAATGTTCCATTTCAACGATTATTTTACTTTCTAGTTTGGAATCTTAGTATTGAAATTCTGGCAATTATATTCTCGAACTCAGGATATAATAATTTGCCATTATTACATATCTACACCTTGGGCGAATTTCTTTTGTTTTCGTATTTTTTTAAGAGTTTACTAGATAAGCCTATCTTTTTTAAAAAATATTTTTGGCATTTTGTAATTACTGGAAGTCTTTTTATTGTGAGCAATTCCATCTTTTTTCAAAGCATTTTTGGATTTAACACGTTTGCAAAAACCTTCGTTCAGGTAACCATTATTAGCTATGCTATCTTGTATTTTTATAATCTTGTGGAGAATCAATTATTTTCTCTTTCCCTATCTAAAAGCTTACGCCTGATCAATTCGGCGATACTCGTCTATTATTCAGGAAGTTTATTTATATTTATGTGCAGCAATGTGTATTTGGAAAACAAGCAAATTTATGTTCCGTTTTGGGCTTTTAATGCCATTTTAAATTTTCTCTTTCAGTTGCTTATCTTAATCGGATTATGGAAAGTATTTTTCAAGAAAACAACTTTATGATACTGATGGTCATTGGCATATTAATTATGCTCGCTTTCGCGATGGCATTTGTGCTATTTGTAAATCATTCTCAAAAAAGATTGCTGAAAGAACAAATGCGCGTTCAAAAACTAGCTTATAAACATCAGGAAGAATTACTCCACGCGACCATTTTAACCCAAGAAAAAGAAAGACATCGCATCGCACGCGATTTACATGATGAAATTGGTTCCAAACTGAACGTAATCTTTTTAAATGTGTGTCGCCTTAAAAAGTATGGCAAAGCTGATGAAGAAATTGGTCTTATTACCACCGAAGTAGAAACAGTTGTGAATAAAACGATCAATTCAATTCGATTTATTTCGCATGAATTATTACCGCCAACTTTAGAAGAGTTTGGCTTAATAGAAACGATTCGAGAATTACAACATAGTTATAATGTAATTGGCGATATTCAAATAGAGTTTACTGCGGAAGAAGAAAATAGGATTGATGATTCTTTGATTGAACTCAACCTTTTTAGAGTTTTACAGGAACTCATCAATAACTCTATCAGACATGGAAAAGCCACCGAAATTGATCTCGAATTAAGTATTGATCCAACTGTGATTACATTTTCTTATCAAGATAATGGCGTTGGTTTCGATAGCTCAGACAAAGCGCATAAAAAAGGACTTGGAATGAAAAATATTGAAAGCAGATTGCGCATTATCAATGCAATGTATGAAGTGAATTCGTCCATAAAAAAGGGCATTCAGGTTGTCATTGAAATAGCCATACCAACTCAAATTTAGACAAATACCCATGAAAACAATTTCTATTGCCATTGCAGACGATGAAGCATTGTTCCGAAAAGGAATGAGCTTAATATTGAATGATTACGAGCATTTGAACGTAACTTTAGAAGCTGAAAATGGAGTCGATTTATTTGAAAAATTATCGCAATGTGAAACAATACCCGATGTTTTATTGCTCGATTTAAAGATGCCTGAAATGAATGGTGTTGAAGTCGCAAAAATACTACAGAAAGAATATCCTAGCTTAAAAATGATTGTGATCTCCACACATTTTAGCAGAGCTTTTATTATCAATATGATTGAATTGTCGGCGGTAGCCTATTTACCAAAAAACTCACAACCCGAAGAAGTGGTGGAAACCATTGAAGCGGTGTACGAAAAAGGATTTCATTACAATGATGAAGTCATGGCAATTATTCGAGAAAATATCATTTCAAAGAAAAAACCGAAAGCCTTATTTTCAACCGACTTAACGAATAGAGAAAAAGAAGTACTACAACTCATTTGTGAGCAATATACAGCGCCCGAAATTGCCGAAAAGTTATTCATTAGTGCCCGCACCGTAGACGGACATCGCAATAATTTATTGTCTAAATTAGATTGTAAAAATGTCGCAGGATTGGTCGTTTTTGCACTTCAAAATGAATTGCTCAACATTCCTTTGCTCAATAAAAACAAATCTTAGCTTCTGAGAAAAACATATTAATCTTTGGGAGGAACAAGTGCTTTAATTAACCGGATTGTATCCGCTGCAATTACACGCATTTGCGCCTTTAATGTATCTCCTGAGGGAACATTCACTCCAGATTCAACCCAATTGCCTGCTGCATTCTCATTATAATTAATGCGATTATAGACACCGCCCTTTGCATCTTTTCGGACATGAAAATGAGTAGCGATTCCATTTACTCTTACAACGGTTACATGAATTCCTCCTGGTGCATTCCATTGCCATGTATTACCCGCGTATGGCCCTGCAAATCCCATTCCTTGCATCTGCTTTATACTTATACGCTTCATTTGTATGGTGTTTGTGTTGTTGCTCGTATGTAAAACTTCTTGCATTTTAAGTTGAACTGCAGCCTTTGGACGATTGTCTACAAACTGAAAAGCTTGTGAATTGTCTTTCTTTTGGGCAACAGCATTTGCAACGGCTTCCGTTTTATATTTTTTAGATGTATCTGCGTGAATATTCATAATGGCTTAGATTTCCTATGAAATATACTTAATATCACGGAATTGATAAACGAAGTATTGTGCAAAAACACAGTCTGTCTACGAATTGTATACGCTTGGTTCTCAATTTATTTAAAAGTCTTGATGAATATATATGAAATTTCCTTTACTAAAAAACATAGTTTATTTTCTATTCAATTATTCCATTATTGAAAATTTCCGGATGCAAAGTGAAATCTTTGTGTCCTGTTTGCCAAAAAGCAAACGATAGCATATCTTGAAGTTCTGTGTTGCGTTTTTCAGCACTTGCATCAAAGCCATGTCCGCTATTAAAATCTACATAAAACAATATCGGCTTACCAGAACTGCTTGCATTGTGCATTCGTGCAACAAATTTCCCAGGTTGCCATGCTGGAACTCTGGTGTCCTTCATTCCTGCAGTTAACAATAAGGCTGGATATTTTTTGCCCTCTTTTATATGGTGATACGCATCCATTTCTAGTAAGTATTCAAATTCGGAAGCATCTTTTACGGTTCCGTATTCTTTAATTCCGTTGAGTCCATTGGGTGTATTTTCAGAACGTAAGGTATTTAGTTTCCCAACTCTTATCATAGCCGCTGCATATAAATCTGGACGTTCTGTAATGGCGCGACCAATTAAAATTCCGCCTGCACTCGAACTCCACGCCGCAATTTTACTCGGATTTGTATATTTTTCAGCTATTAAATATTCTGTACATGCTATAAAATCTTTCCAGGTATTGGGTTTGGTCTTTTTAAAACCTGCTTTGTGCCACGTATCTCCTTTTTCTCCACCACCACGCACATGAGTTACTGCGTAGATGCCGCCTTTTTGAACCCATTCCATCATTAGGTTGCTCATTTCGGGAGTTAAGGTGAATCCGTAGGTTCCATAACCGTGCATTAATACATGATTCCGACCATTTTTTTGACGATTCTTATGATAAATTAATGACATCGGAATTAATGTCCCATCATGCGAAGGCACTTCTATTTCTTCCACTGTAATAGCATCATAATTTGGTTGTGTTTGTGTTGGATAGATACTTTCTTCAGTAAATCTTTTTGTGGTTACATCGTACCTGTAGCGTGCATCTCGTGTGGTCCAACCACTAATTTCTATCCATAAATCGTCATAGTTTGCATCTTTTCCAATTAAATAAATGGCGCCCGCAGGTTTTGGAATTGGAATTTCTTCCACAACGCCCAATTGCAAACGGTATAGTTTTGAAGATACTCCATTTTTCGTTTTTACAAAAAAGAGCCCTTGTTGGGTAATGATAAAATCTGAAATGGTAGCGTTTGGATCTTCTTCCACTAAAACCTCAGCGTTTCTCACATCAGGATTTTTGAGTGATGTTTTACACATTTTAAAGTTCGAAGCATCTTTTGCGGTCACAAAGTACATATCATCTTTATCAACAAAGAAATACGGAATTTTGTCTTCTTGTGTAAATAATGGCTTCCAGTGTATCTTTTCATCATATAAATTATCGTAAGCTGTATAGTAATATTCGTAGTAAGCGCTTGCGCCAGACACGTTACTGAATAAGTAGTTGTCATGCTGATTCTGCACAATGACTTCTGGAAAATCACCCGCATTCATGGCAATTTCAGGATTGTTTTTTTTAGAAAAATACACCTTTCGCTTGTTTGGATCGCTTCCCAAAGTGTATAAAACTGTTTCTATATTTTGTAGATATGCATCTGAATCGCTATCAATGTTTGGAATATATTCGTAGAAAAATCCGCTATTATCCGATAGCCAACGAACGCCGCCCAAATCTGCTGCCCAAGTGTTGTAGATAATTTGTGGATGCCTTTTTTTAGTTTTTAGATCTAAAATAATGATTTCTGAGATTTCTTCATCGTCTTTAGATAAGCTGATGACTATTTTAGTATTGTCCCAACTTGGGTTAAAATAGTTGATGTAGTAGTCGTTTTTTGATTGGTTTTTGTGCGTTTTTGGATCAAAAATTAATATTTCTTCTCCTTCAATTTGATGTCTGCAATACAGTTTTGCAACTTCTTCTACGGTATTTTTTTTTAAGTAATAGTAATGATCGTCATTGGTAATGGTCAGTGCTGTAATAGCTACAGAAGTATTATTTGTGTCTGTTTCAAACGTTTCGCGTCCAGATATATGTTGCAATATATTTTGTGCATACGCTGCTTCACTTTTGTACCAATTAAGAATTTTTGCATCTTTCAGGTTTTCAAGTGGTCTGTATGTATCCAAAATTGTTTTTCCGTGATATACTTCGGATGTGTTACTTTCTATATAGGTGGGTACTGCTCTTTGAAATTGATTTTCGGTAGAACAGCTCAGAAAGATGATACAAACAATACATAACACTTTTTTACTCATTATAGCTAGGAATTAATAAAGTGCACAAGTCGTGGTAAAAGACTTGTACACTTTTAGCACTCATAAAAATAATTTTAAAGAATTGCCATTTCATCTCGTACTTGTAATTGAAATTGAACTTGTACGTAGACTCGGGTATCTCCTGTCTTTGAGTTGGTACGTTTTGTTGTTCGTCCGCCTCCTAAAATTTTTTCTAGCTCTGTTACTTTTGCTATTTTAACTTTTGAAAGCTGCAATTTGTTTAGGGATTTAGTCTTGTTTCTCATACTCTTTGTTTTAATGTTATACTCAAATGTATGAGATAATTACTATCAAATCCAAATGAAGTTATGAACTATTTATAAATTTTAAACAAAGGAAAAAATCATAATGTATTAAAAATCAATTAGTTGAATTTTTAATTTTAGTTTTTAGTTGCCGCACAAAGAATGACGGCTTTATGCCTGTTTTCTTGTAAAAAGCTGCTGAAAACGACTGTTGTGTTTTAAATCCGCATTCTTCTGCAATGGCTTTTATGGTATATTCTCTAAATCGGGAATCGTTGGTAATGCGCTCTATTGAATATTCTATTCTGAGTTGATTCAGGTAGTTTGCAAAATTTACTTGTTTGGTTTCATTGATCACTTTTGACAGATAAGTTCCGTTAGTATTCAGTTCTTTTGCCAATTGTGGTAAGGTGTATTTTTTCTTGACAAATTTATCAGTCGCTTCAAACTTCTTCAATTTGACTAAAATATCATTGACTAAATCTTCGGGCAATTCCTTTATTGTATTTTCAACATGAGGCGTTTCTTCGTGATTTTTTTCGGTAAGTTCTTTCTTTTTTTGTTGCACTTCTAATAGTTTGTGAAAGCGTTTTTTGTGAATGACTTGTTTTCGGAAGAAATAATAAATCGCGCCAGCAAACGCTAATAATAAAGATAGTAATATAATAATTGTAGTATCAGAGGTTGCATTTTTTTCATTCAATGATTTAATAATTCTATCTTTTTCCTTTATTAGTACCTCAACATCGTAATCCTTTATATTTAAGATCAAGTCTTCATAACCTGCAGTAAAAATGTTACGAAACTTTATTTCTTGTTTTATGTAATAAAGATGTTTTTTCTCATCTTTAACTAATTCATAATGCTTCCTTAAATAGTCATAGGCTTCTAACAATTCTGGCAGTACATCTTTGGTAATTTCTAAGATAGAATCGACACTTCTAAAATGCTTTCTAGCTAACTTAGGATTATTCATTGCCGCATTACTTTTTCCGAGATATAAGTGTGCAAAAGCTAAGGAAGTTCTTTCGTTTTTGTTAGTAACAAATAATTCTTTTGCTCGCATCAAACTATCGTATGCAGTTGTATACTTTTTTTTGAAATACAAGTTAATTCCTGAATTTAAAACAAAATAATTATAGCCATCATCATCGTTCGCAGCAATACTATTTTTCATTCCCTTATCAATATAATAGGCAGCAGAGTCTAATTTTCCAGTATAAGTGAGCGAATGTGCAAGTGCAAATAATGCACGATTGTATTTTATGGGTGATTGTTTATTTTTATCTATTTCTAAAAAATTGACATACTGTTTAAAGATCTTTTTAGCTTCCTCATGCCGTTTCGTTGTATTCTTTATCAAGCCAATATTAAAATTAATGGTTTCATAAAGCAAGGTGTTTTCTTGGGCGTAATGCAATGCTTCTATATAATTATTGAACGCTTTATTGTACTTGCCTTTTCGGTAATAATATCTTCCTTTTTGTTTGTAGCCTTCAGCTGGAAACTTCTCATTATTTTTTAAATCTTTTGTAATTAAAATGATACTATCCGAATATTTTAAACACTTTTCATCTAAAGGATCAAGGTAAAATTCTGTGTATTTAAAGTATGTCTTTGCTATTTCTAAGCTGTCTTTGCTTTGTGTTGCTTTTTGCAACTCATTTTTGAGTGTAGTACTATTTACGGAGTCAATTTTGATTGTTTCTAATGGTTGTTCTGCCCTATCAATAGTACTTTTTGGTGTAGCATTTTGTGCAATTAACTCACTACTAAAAAACAGCAATACGACTATAAACATTAGGGTTCTGAAAGCTTTCTCTTTATCAATCATGGAAAATTAGTGGTTGCGATATATGGATCTTTTTAGTGTAAGATTTTTAACAATTTAAAGTTACTGAATTTTTGTAAGTATTTGTGAAAGATTTATAAATCATGAATACCTTCACTTGTTTTTAAGTAAACTTTCCACTTACATTTACAGTGTTGAAAAAGAATAACGATTCAAAAAGCACTGAAGTTTTTTTGGTTATTTAAAACTTCAAAATGAAGATCTAAAATTATTGGCTTCTGTAATACGAACTAGAGTTTTGCCGATTTCTTTGCACTGTATGACAGTTTTAAATATTTAGATCTAAAATACTTTTTTATAAGTATGGTTGTTGATTACCTGCTACTAGTTGCCCTACCAGCCGCTAGTAGCAATTCAACAAAGTATTTCAACAAAGTAATTCAAATGTATGAAAACCATTTTTGTTCAATTTTAAGTATTCAAGATGATGAAATTTAACTCGGTTATTTATTTTTTGATGCTGGCAATTTTAATTTTGTCCTTTGGAATCATTTATCAAATGATCCTTTCGGCAGCGATTGACGAAAATTCAGAAAAATTTAATAAAAGACACCAATTTCGAATGAAATGGTTTTTAAATATCCTAAAACCCGATCATAAAACGATTGGATATAGTATTATTTTAGGATTGTGTGTTGCCATTTTGGGAATGAGTATTGCTGTTTTTGCACAACAATTGATTGATAAAATTTTACCTTCAAAAGACTTGAACATGCTCATTTTTAGCGTTATCACAGTTTCTATATTGTTATTGGTTAAAGTATACTTTACCACATTGCGCGATCATTTTTTGATTTCGCAAAGCAAAAACCTAAACAATCGTATCATTGATCGCTTCTATTCATCACTGCTAAGCTTACCTAAACCGTTTTTTGATACACAAAAAATTGGTGAATTAGTAGCAAGATTCAATGATACGCAACGCATTCAAAATGTAATTAAAGTTGTTATCGGAAATGTAGTTACACATGCGTTAGTGTCTATTGTTTCCTTAGCGTTTTTATTTTATTATTCGTGGCAAATTGGCTTGATTGCTTCTATTAGTTTACCGTTCTATTTTCTGATAATTTATGGTTTTAATACAAAAATTATAAAAGCACAAAAAGAAATCATGCAAAGTAGCACTGATAGTGAGCGTAATTATATCAATTCACTTCAAAATATTTCAAGCATTAAAAACACCTATAAACAAAGTGTTTTTCAGAAAATGAACCAGCGCATGTATGGAAATTTTCAAGATAAAGTATTTCTTCTTGGAAAAATAAATGTCCGATTGTCGTTGTGGTCAAGTGTATTTGGCGTACTATTTTTAATGAGCGTTTTAGTCTACACTTCGTGGCAAGTGTTTAGCGAAACCATGCTTATTGGGGAATTAACAGCCGTTTTGTGCATTGCAAGTTCATTACTTCCGTCCGTTGGAAGTTTAGCATTAGTAGCGATTCCAGTAAACGAAGCACAAGTTGCACTTGACAGTATTCACGAATTTATTGCATTAGAAGAAGAAACGGAAGAAGCATTTGTAGCAGAAACAATTGAAAAGATACCCTTAGAAACTTTTCAGATGAATGAGGTTTCTGAACACATATAAAGATTATAAAATAAAAAATAAAAAGCTGCTAATCACATCGTATCTATAGTTGGTTAGGATTCATAAAAAGTACACGTTTTTTAGCAGCTTTAAAAAATTTTAGAATGGGAGTAAGAGCGCAACATATTATGTTAGATTTTTTTCATTAAGTTTTTAATTTTCATGCTCAAACATCTGGGAATCTGAGCAGAACGAAATGTGTTGCGTCTCTTTATTTTAGGGTTGGGGAACCTGATTAACTATTTTTTAGGGAGGCAAAGTGGTTTGGGTTGACAACCGCCACTTTGCTATTTTTTTTGATAGGTAATTTCTCTTTTAATTTTGCGATGAAAAGTGTTATTTGAAATATCTTTTTCAAAAGATTCCCTCAGTTAATTCTGAATACTTTTTAGCTTTTCCTCAAATTCAGCAATCATCACAGCAAATGCTGGATTTTGATGACCTTTAAGCTCTTCAATCATGCGTTGTATGGTTTCTGGCGATTCTTCTTTTTGTCCAATTGGAAAAAAACTTTCTTTAGGTGCTAAAGAAAAGAATAATTCATCCGACCAATCATTTCGGATACAATCAATGACCAAATGCACCCGATTGGTAGTTCCGTTATTTTCGACTCCATGTGGTAAATTTATATTTGTATACCAAGCTTCGCCTGCGCGCATTTGTAAACGTTCATCATTCAAAATAAAAAACACCTGTTCATTGGTCATGATAGGAATGTGTACTCTAAAAATTCCATCTTCATAACCACCATTAAAATCAACATGTGTATTGACAATTTTTCCCGCTGGCAAATTCATCAATCGCACCGCTTCTTTTTCACATTGAAATGTCTGGATAACTTCTTGAAAATACACACACTCCTCCAAAATAACGGTATCTTTAAATCTACTTGCCTGATTTGGAGCTGCAACCGCCGTATCTAATCTTCCGTCAATAGAGCGAAGCGGTAAAATATAATTTTTCCCTGCATAATTAGTTGGCACATAGTTTTCCAAAAAAGGAAACTTCATACAGCGTTCTAAATCGTGTTGTAAAGCTGCAACCTTAAAAGTAAATGGAAATACTACATATCCTGTTTTTGGAACATTTGGCGTCATAAAATTAAGTTTAGTATCTAAAGATCAAATCATGAATAAATAGAGGTTATGAATCAGTTATAGTGCTAAAAATATAACTTATTTTGGAATCATTAATTCCAATCTTTAATTTATCAGCTAGAAAATTTATTATTTCAATTTATAACCTAGATTTAATCTTTATGAATATTTTTATGTTGAAATTTACATTCTAAATTAATTCGTATCATGAAAAATATAGTATTATCATTCCTATTTGTACTATTCTCTTTTATCGGTGTTGCACAAGAAACACTTTTAAAATCGGGTCCAATGGTTGGCTATTCCGATTTTAGAGAAGCGCTCATTTGGGTGCAAACTACGGAACCCGCAGCTGTTAAAATTGGGTATGTATCGGAAGATGAAACTGAAAAATTCACCAAAACGGTTCAAACCACACGAGAAGGTGATTTAATTGCGAAATTAACACCCAACAAGGTTGACTATGGAAAAACCTACACTTACAAACTCTATATCAACGATGTGTATGTTCCTAGAAATTACAAATTAGCATTTCAAACACAACCTTTGTGGCAATTTAGAACCAACCCGCCCGATTTTAAAATTGCTATAGGTTCGTGTAATTTTATCAATGAACCCAAAGACGATCGTCCACAACCGTATGGTGATCGATATGAAATATTCAATTCCATTCTTAAAAAAAGTCCGGATCTCATGGTTTGGCTTGGCGACAATATTTATTTACGCACGCCCGATTTTATGACCAATACTGGCATTCGCCATCGATTTAGACATACACGCGCCGTTCCTGAATTGCAAGCATTATTAGGAAGTGTGCATCATTACGCAACTTGGGACGATCATGATTTTGGTCCAAATGATTCCGATCGAAGTTATGTAAATAAAAAACTAACGGAGAACGCTTTTAATGAATATTGGGGGAATTTAAACACAAATGCATCTGGAAATGGCGGAGTTGCACAACATTTTGCATGGAATGATGTCGAATTTTTTATGTTGGACGATCGCTATCACAGAGCGCCAAACAGAGATCCTAACAAAGACAAAGATTACTTAGGCAAGCAACAATTGGATTGGCTGATTGATGCCTTAACAAATAGTCGCGCAACATTTAAAATTATTGTAAATGGCGGACAAGTCATTAGTGATGCCGCAAAGTTTGAAAACTATGCAACCTATCCAACGGAACGCGCTGAATTGTTACAGCGTTTGCACGATTCTAAAATTGAAGGCGTACTGTTTATTAGTGGCGACAGACATCATACCGAAATTTCACGATTGGAACGCGAAAACGCCTATCCACTAATTGATATTACCTGTTCTCCACTTACAGCAGGAACCCACAAACCTAGAGACGAAGGCAATACAAATCAAGTAAAAGACAAAACATTTTACAATCGTAACTTTGGAATTATGGATGTCACAGGAAAACGAACCGATCGTACTTTACTGCTTACTATTTATGATACAGACGGAAATAAAGTATTTGATTATACCATCAAAGCACAAGAATTACGCTATCCAAGAAAGTAGCTTCAATATATTTTATACAGATTATGAACCGTCAAACTAGTGTTGGCGGTTTTTTTTGTGACTTACTGCAACTACAGACGTAAGTTAAAAATTAGACCTATTCAATGCACTTTTTTTATTTTTTTTGCCTCGAATAAATCCCTTAGTTTATTCAAACTACATAGTGGTCAAAATACTGGTTTTCTATATCCTGAAAATGTAATGCACATATAGAAGCAATTGAGAATATCTGAAAATTAACATAATTTTTAGTTAAGACTCAACGCTTATACATTTATCACGACTGTTTAGAAAAGTATTTAGTAGTTTTAATTTAATTACTTCCCACACCAACCCAAAAAATAGTGAATAACCATGCTTAAAAAGCAGTATCCAAAACAGCTGCTCTTTTAAGCACTAGAAATCAATTGATGCAATTCATGGTGATGATGCTACGGCAAAAATTGAACGTCAAAGCAATCCTTTTCAAACGATTGATGCGGCACTTACGGCTTACAATGCGGAAAAACCAAGAGAAAATAACACCCTAGATCACTCCTATTTGGTGGTTAAATTTATAAATGATGGTAACTATCTGTGGAATGTATTAATTCCAGAACGCAACATCATCATTGACAGTAGTTACTATACAGTTACCGTCGATTTTACAAACAATCCAAATGAACAGTTGAATGAAATTACTGGATTATCCTCCAATATCATTGTAAATGGAACTTTTTTAACACTCAAAAATCATTCAGAAAATTTCATTGCACATGGAAAAATGAATCTTTATGGCAGTTGTGATGTGATTGATACTCGCAGAACAGGATTTGCAGGATTTACCAAAGCTTTTATTACTGTTGGAGAAATCAAAATAAAATACAATTTCGTCAAAGGCTATGGAAATGTATTTTCGAGTTACGCGGCAACTTCAAACAATGAATTTATTGGAAACATTGCTGCGGAAGGACATTTAGCCTTAAACAATCAAGGAAATGGATACAATTATATCGATTTTGATACGGCAACCTCAACAGGAAAATTATTATTTCTAAAAGTTTCGCTTCCCTATAAAAAAGCAACAATTCATTGGGGAAAATGCACGCCTGCTGTTGTCGGAAATTTTACAGAAATCACCAACGGAACTATTGATGTTATTTGCAAACCAAATGCTACCTCCTACGGAACGTTTCAAGGAAACTTAAACTTTAGCGGACATTCGTTGCAAGCATTACGTCCGTTAACTCGTATAGGATCCAATCTTACCATTACCCGATTGCATCTAAAACTAAGTATGGGCATTGCTTCTGTTTACAGTCCAAATGCAACCATAACATTGATAGATGCTGTTATTGAAATTGAAACTGGTGGGTTGATTGCTATTGAAACGCATACTGCATTCACACAGCCAATACTCGAACTCAAAGGAAACAACACCATTTTGCATGCAACTCCTGGCGTCGATTTAGTGACCAAATATCAAACGGCAAATCCAACAGGAATTTCCTATAAACAATGTACCGCTGGCGGACTCAAAACGAATGCCGTTTTAAATACGGTTATAACTGGAAATACAGACTCCACAGCCACATTTATTATAGAAAACACCAATACTTATTAAGACTTTTTATTGACCATTAAAAAATAGAAACACATGAAAATAGCAACAATTATAGTACATAAAAATTTATCAAACGAAGACCGCATCAAAGCCATTGAAAATGGAGTTCCACTCGAAGTCATTGTCGTAGATGACTATTCCCATACGCGAAATAAAATGGTAGAGTTTGATATGGTTACCGATTATTTACAAAAGCAAGATATAAAAAGTGTAGACGCGCTTATTGCGGTCAATAATATTGCTGCGTACGAACTCAACAAAGACAGTACGTTGGTAAAAATCATCCGTGAAAACAATAGTTTTACATTAAAAGCATTGCAAATTCCGAATCCGTATGATGCGTCTACGGAGATAGAAAATCATACGGTAATTTTCAGTTTCAAAACACTCAACACCGATATCACAAATCCGTTAAAGTTTGACATTCTAAACATTGAAACGGCTATTGACGCTGACATCAATGAAGCTGTCATGACAAAATTGGCAGAGAAAGACATCACCATTACGGGAACCACTTGGAAAGCATTTGCGCTACAAGGAAACTGTATTCTCAACATTGAAGCACTCAACGAAGCCACCAGCTTTTACGGAAATGATAAGAACGGATTTTTAATTGCGTAACTATGGGATTTAAGTTAGCTAAAAAAATGGGATATGCGAGTCCTTTTGTGAGGGATGAAGGAGAAAAAGGGTTCTATGATGGTGGTGTAGATTTTAAATCTATATTGTATCCCTTTGGAGCCGCTGTCTATAATGATGTAGAGATTCCAGAGGAAACTTCTTTCAACCCAGTAGTGATTTTTGGAAAAAGAAGAGTTTTTGATTATAAAAATTTTATAAAAGAAAAAGGTTTTTCACAATTAACTACATGGAAACATGATGGTCAAACTTATGGAGGAAAAGTATATCTAAATAAAAGAATCGGAGCATTAGATGGTAAAAAAATATTTATAAAATACGAAGGAAGTTATGAAATTGCTCGACGTACAATATATTACTCAGGTCATGAAGTTCCTCATTTCTCATTATACAAATCGTATGAAGACGATTTTGATGCAGGTGGTTTGTATATGCCTAATATTGATTATTTGGAAACCAATGCTGCCATAAAAATAAAGCAGCTCGATTTAGAATCAATACTTTTAATATTCAATTTTTTTGAGGATGGCTCTACAAATAAAACCACATTATTAGTTCTAAAAAAACTACTAATGAAGTCTGTAAAGCATTTTATATTTAACGCTAGTTCAGTTAATAGAAATTATGTATTAACTATATTACCTGAAGAGTATTATACTTTTTTTAGTAAAGAAGAACTAAAAAAAGTTTTTAATGGTTTACTATCACAATCCACCATAATTGGATACACTGAAGAAGCTGTATTAAATGTTTTAGCAGCATTTTCAGCAAGAGAAGATTTTAATCCAACACTTTTCTTAGATCAATTATTATCAAAAATACCAAATGAGAATACTACGTATTTCCGTAAACTTTTTGACAGAATGAATTTAGGGAATTTCGATCGGTTTATCTACCAAATTTGGGGAATTTGGAAAAAAACTCTGTATAGTAGCTTTTCTGAAAAAAATCCGAAAGTCACAAAAACTGGGGAACATTTGCTAAACTATAAATCAAACAAAACTATTGGTTTTCATCATGATAATGCAAAAATAAAGCTTCTTAACAACTCATACATCGTTCAGGTAGATATTGAATATAAAGTTGGAGAGCCTTCATCTGAATATATAATGTCATCGGGATATCCTGCCTACGGATACATGAAAACAACACAGCCAACAAAAAAAGAAAAATTGTTTTATCATCTTTACGCCCCAGTTGCAATTCTTAAAGAAGACAATCCTTACTTTTTTTTTAAGGACAAAGATGCTGATGAAAATGCTAAATTTGCTATATTACCAGCATTTGTAATCTTAGCAAGAGAAGAAAAAGCATTTTGGGCAAATGTGATTACGGGAGCTGAGTATACATTAGATGTTGTTACTACTTTTTCTGGAGTTGCAAACCTTTTAAAAGCAGGACGCTTATTTAAAATCCTCAAAGCAGGACACAAACTTATTGGCAGAACAAAAGTTGTTGCAAATACAATAACAGGTATAAAAACTTTTGCAGGTGTAGTAGAAGTCACTGCTGGGATTGGGAATGGTCTTGTAAAGTTATTGGGATTCAAAGGTACTCCGTTAGGAGATTCTATAGCAGAGTATTTGTTTTATCTTGAAATGTTGAGTCTTTCTGGTGAGTTAAGTGGTGCTTTGCATCTTTCTTTAAGTAAGGCTGCAAAAAAAGCGGTAGAGAATCCACAGTTACTCAAAATAAAAAAGCAAGCAGAAAAAATAGTTGATAATGCCAATTCAACTAGTACTGGTAAAAAAAGTAGTAAAGTTGTTGAGGCGGAAAATGTCTTAGAAGCTATACGTCATTTAGAAGATATTGAAGGTTTGGATTATAGTGCCAGATTAGCCATCAAAGTTTCCAAATCTCTAGACAATACCTTTAAAGAGATTTTAGAATTTGAATCTAAATTCAAAAATCATGAACACGAATGGGGATTAGTTTTAAATAGAAGAACAAAATTCAAAATGCATCACACTTCTAACTTAGTAGATGAAATTAAGTGGCCAGATAATATTTTAAAAAGAATCGAAAATTGTGTTGTAACACACAATCATCCTTCTGGTTCAGGATTAAGTATCGCTGACCTGAAATTTTTTATAAGTAATAAACTAACTGAATTAAGAGCTGTTGGTCCAAACGGAAGTGTCTTTAGTTTGAGAAATGGTAATATTTTAGATCATAATACAATAAAAGCATTAGACTATAATAAAGATTTGGTTAAGTTAGATAAAAACATTAAAGCTATTGAAAAAAAGTATGTGCTCAATTATAAATTTGCTGTTGGGAATACGTATCGTATAGATGCGAAAGTATTTAATGAAATTTTTGATTTAATAAAAGACAAAGTAACTTACACACATTATATAAACTAAAAAAAATGAATACAGATATAAAGTTAGATTTCTTATACTACCAAGAAGCACAAATTTTAGATGCTTCTGACCCTAATATGGAGATTTATAAACCACAAGAAGAAAAATTTGATAATTTTATGGTTACTAAATCAATCCTAGAGATCGTAGAACTTATCATCACAAGCTATAAAGATAAATACGCACAACATAAATTTTTTGCAGGATGTTTTTATGATGTTTCGAAGCCTATGATTGACACACAATACCCAGACTATCTTGACGAGCATGATTTTTACATACCAAAGGAGGAAATGACCCGCGAAGACATTAAACATCTAATTCTCCGAATTTTTAAAGACGATTACAATAAAACTAATGCTCGTTATTTAAAAGAATTGGAATTAGTTTTCTTAAAACCACAAAATTTGAACAATACAATATTAAAAGCTTTAGAAAGTAAAGAAGTTAGTATGCAAGAAACCAATGGAGTCATTATTTACACCGTTGCTGATTCTGCTATTTCTGAAATTGAAATAAGTTCTACTAGATTTTTAATGCGAACTAACTCAGACAAGTGGAAAGCATATTATTAGCAAAAGAATAACCTCGCTACCGCTAGTATTTACTAGTGGCGAAACGCATAATAAAAAACAAAAGCAATCATGGTTACAAAAACTAGGGTTGCTTTTTTATATCGCCAAAACCGCCAACACAAAATCGGCGGTTTTTTTTTTAATTTTATAGCTTTACACACTAATTCACACACATGATCCTAGCCATCGACATTCACTACAAAGAAACCTACGCAAAAGCAGTTTGTGTGGCGTTTGATTGGGCAGACGAAACTCCGCAAAAAGTATATATTGATACCATTTTGGAAGTCGAGCCATATATTTCTGGTGAATTCTACAAACGAGAATTACCCTGTGTGCTGAAAATTTTGGAACAAGTTGATTTACAAACTATAGAAGCCATAATTGTAGACGGACATGTATTTGTGCATAATGATAAAAAATACGGTTTGGGCGGTTATCTTTGGGAAGCATTGGACAAAAAAATACCGATTATTGGTGTGGCGAAAAAATCATTTATCCATACGGAAGAAGTTTCAACGCCAATACTGCGCGGTTCTAGCGAAAATCCATTGTATGTTTCCTGTATCGGAATTGACAAAGAAACGGTTTTAGAAAAAATAAAATTACTTCACGGCGAACATCGCATGCCAACAATTTTAAAATTATTAGACACGATTACGAAAACTGAAATCGTGTAATTCAAAAACAATTTCACCTTCTAAATCAACTACTTGCAAAAAGCATTTGATGACAACTGTAAAATAGTATCAAACAATTTTTGTAACTTTCTCTCGTACTATTTCAAAATTTGAGCAAAAATCAAGTAATTATACGCTATTCTATGACTTCATTTTTGCTGAAATTTGAAATAACAAATTACACCTTTATACCAACCAAATAAATAACAAACTAACATGAAGACCTTATCCTTATTTAAAAAAGCGTTGCTAATATGTGCAGCTATGCTATTCTTCTACGCATGTGGAGAGAAAAAGAATGAAAAACAACCAGATACGTTAGAAGCAACAGAGAATGAAGTACAAACAGAAGCGAACTATAAATTAGCTAGTGCTGACACTCCGGCAACGCCATGTGATTGTGATTCAAGCTGGTTTCCGCATACACAAACTCCGGCACCATTAGAAGGCGCAAATAGTCCTTTTGCAGCAAGCGAAACCACCAATTGTATTTTTCATCAATGGTCATGGCAAAAATTTCTTTGGTTAACTGTTCCTGATGCAACGAGTAGTAAAACACCATTCTTTTTAAGAGATGCTGATATTACACAAGTTGATCCATACATGAACCCCGTAAAAATTCCAACGGGAGTTTCCATTGCTCTATCCACCAAAGAAGCAGAACAAGCAGGATCGTCAGCAATTTTAGAGTCAAACCCTAACTTTAATACAAATGGTGTTGCAGGAACCGTATTTTATGCAATCTATATGAATTCCACCATGAATACTGCGGCAAAACAATTTGCTACAGGTCTAAATAATGGAACCATACAGCCATCTAACTCAGAAGCCTTTCCAGTTGGCTCGTTTGAACTAAAAACATCTTGGATTCCAACTTCTGTGATTCCAACAGCAGATCTAGCAAACTATTATACTACAAAAGCAAGTATTGATGGTACCACAGTAGAAGTTGCGATGCTAGGAATGCACGTGGTAGGCGTTGTAGAAAATCATCCTGAATTTATTTGGGCAACCTTTGAACACAACAACCTTGCGCCAGCTTTCGATTGGACCAAAGGAACTGCAAGTTCAGATACAGAAACATTGTTGTTTAAAAAAGGAAGTGTTTCTACTATTGATGGGATTAAATGGACAGGGACTTCCATGAGTGAAGCCTATACACTTTTTGAATATGGAGTACCAAGAATTAAAGGTGCGCCAATGAAAAATTTTATGACGACAAGTCAGCTTGAACCAGAAAATTACAACAATATAAAAACTATAGATCATTGTGTCGCTGGAAAACTAACAGATGTTTGGAACAACTATGCATATACGGGTTCTATTTGGGTAAACACAGACGGCTTATCACCCGCAGAACAAATAGCATTACTTAAAAAAGAAGGATATGGTCTTGGAAGTGCCACACCAGGATCCGTTGCAAGAGGTTCCTTGAACTCTGCCAACATTTCTATGGAAACCTATACACAAACATTCAACTCAAACATAGAAAGTATCGATGCAAGCAATTTAGTAAACTGTTTATCATGCCATAGTGCTGTCAGTTTTAGTGATTCAAACGCAACTTCTCCTTTATACATCAGTCATGTATTTAATGGGTATTTAGAACATCAAAAAGGTACTTCTGAGACTGAGATTAAACAAATGAAAGTGAAAGAATTTCAGCAAACTTTTATAGAAAAGAAAAAGGAATAATACATTAAAAAACGTCGATAAATAAAAAGAGAATCCTTAGGGCAAAGGATTCTCTTTTTATTTTTTAATACAATTTATCAGATTGTTAACACTTTCAATACTAAATAATAATAGTATAAATATAATTAAATACATGTATTGCCATTCACAAAGTCGATGAATATAATATGTTATATAGATAAGTGGTTGTTTTAAATCGGTAAGTAAATTAGGAAAAGATAGTTTTTGGAAGTTTTAAAATAGCTACAAACAAAAAAAAGAACCTTTGGGGGCACAAAAGTTCTTTTTTTTTCTTTACAATTTACCAGATTGTAATTATCGTAATACTAAATATTCTGACACAAATATAAGATTAGAAATAAAACCAATCCGCAAAAGTCGTTAAGTTATAGTTACAGTATAGACGAATGACGGTATTTTGACGACAAGTGCTATAACTTCCATGTGCAATGCAGATTATCAAACAGTTAAGGGTTCTAAAGTTAAAAAATCACTTAAAAGAGTTATGAATCCTATGTGAAAAGCATGCGGAAACTTTCGTTGAAAAAAATACTATAAAAAAGCGAAAGGAGTGTTCCCCAACACTCCTTTCTGTTTGTAGAATAATAAACCTCAATAAAATACTCATTGAAACTTGGTCTAAAATAGTAAATGTTGCAGTACAAACATAAAATATTGTATAAGCGTTGAAAATAGTAAATAAGCGTTGAATTTTTGGCAGAAAAACAAAAAAGGAGCGTCCCCCAACGCTCCTTTTGCATAAGAAATGTATTCTCCTATTTGCAGACTTACACTGTAAGCTTGTAAATTTTAGTGAAGAATATATAACCTAAAAAACCTGCGGTAAACTTAGGCAAACTGAACATAGCAAAAAAGAAACACTACCCGATATTTATAAATTACGTACACATAAAACAAAAGTAACTTATTGATAATCAATACCAAAACTACCTAAATTCCTCAAATTTAATTTTCATTTATATTTTTTAAATAACAATGGTTTTTTGTTGGTTTTTTGAGTAATCAGCAATTGTATCATGAGGAATGCATGAGATAAAAAATAATACAAACCATCTTCTGTATCGTTTATTGACAACAGCACTATGGTTAAAGTTTGAAATCTATCTACGTAATTTTTTGATGAAATTCATAATACAGCGTATAAATACCTCGCATATCATATCATTATACGTATGAAAATAATCACGTGCTAGTACGCTTTTGCAGCACATGATTTCAATGTAAATTTATCATATTACTAACCGTTGGTGGATACAAAGAAATTCTAAGACATAAACTTTATAATTATGGATACAAAAGCAAAATTTTTCGGAGGTTTCAATGATTAATAGGGATGGAACTACAGCCATTATAGCAAGTGCTGTAGATGGTAGTTTTTCTGGTCAATGCAACGCTTTTAATACAAATGCAGCAGCAGCCGTTAGAGAAATAGGACTTGGGCGTTGTTAAACAATACTAAAGTATCTTTAGGAGTAAATGCAAACAATGAAATTATAACATTTGGTGCGTTTAAAGGATAAAGACTAATTGCTAAAGAAGGAGAATGTTTTTAGCAAATATTCTCCTTTTCTATCAATCTATCAATTCACTGTCTTTCAAACTCTTTTCAATTGTATTTCTGACCATGCGATAGACTTTTTTTTGTCCCAATAATCGAAATGCAAATGTGTAGAAACGGTTTTTAGTGAAACTTTGCACTATTTTACGAATACGTTTCCGAATGGGTTTTTTATACGTCTTCTCAAATGCTTCCATGCTAAACTTTGGATAGCTTGGATAGGGCAATTCAGCGTCAATCCCGAAGTTTTTAGTATCGTACTTTCTGTTTATTGAACGTAATACACGCATATCTGGAATGATAGGAAAGTATTTAGGAACCTTATTTACATCATCTTTATCGCCATAACAAAAGCGATCTTTAGCCGCAGCTGTGACTTCTGTGCCAAATCGTTTGGCAATATTTTCATTTTCAACAGCAAAATAATACCGTAAAAACGATTGACAATTTTTTCTGCCCAACTGAAAATCGTGTTCTCGGAACGATTCGTCTAAAAAACCGCCAAATCCACTTAATGGTGCTGATGCCAAATCTTTTTTGGATCGAATGATTCCTTTTTCAGAATCTTGTTTTCTTTTAGGCTCTACTAAAAATTTTGTACGGTTGCTTAATGATAAGGCTTCAAAAATTCCGTCTTGGTTAAACATCACCTGATTTCGCAACGCTTTAAACATTCCTTTAGCAATAGAAATAATATCGCTCTTTGCATCATATACATCTGAATCATGATCCTGATTCGGAAACGGATCCACCATTATAATAGCGTAATTATCTTTTTTTTTGATCGCTGGATTTTTCTCTAAAAGCACTTTCATGCCAATTCCAAAAGGCTCGTTGTTAATGAGTCCACCATCGACAGAATTAAACGTATATATAGCTCCTTCTTTCAAATCAACCTGAATACCTTCACTCCTATTAAATAAATATTTTGGATACCGTGCTACATATTCTCGCGCGATACTAATCTGTCTAGACTTCAATCCAATTGGAAATGCAGAAGTACTCAATGTCGCATCTTTCAAGTAATTTACATGCGTTACATCTTTCAAATCCAGCACAAAATATAAGGAATCTTTATCTTTCGGGATACCAGCCGTAAATTCTTCATTTGCAATTTTATACCGAAAAAATCCACCATGATTTGTAATGACACTATCACTATCTTTAAAATCGATATTAAAATTCAGTCCACGCAAATTTGTAGTCGTCAATACCAAATCTAAACTTTTAGAAACATACTTCGGAAATGCCACATGATCGTTGGTTTGCAAAGCTTTGTCAGCAATGATATCAATTGTATCAGAATTTAATAACGATTCAGGATATTCTCCATCTGTAAAATCATCCGTATGTAATAATTTCATCAACGACTTTTCGGTATCGGTATCTGCCATTTTTACCCAAGATTGATAAAACACATTGTCTTCGCCAGTTGGATTGTCTTTATTTACAAATTTATGTTCCTTATTTAATAAGCTCAAAACTGTCAATGTACCTGTAATTCCACCCGCAGAAGCACCACTCAATACTTCCAATTCCACATCGTGCATCGGGATAGACTCATCATACTCAGGATGTGTTGTTCCTAGTGTGAGATTGCGTTTCTTAGCTTTTTCCCATAAGTGCAACGATTCTAGTAAATAATCCATAACGCCAGCGGTATAAGCTCCGGCGGAAACCGCACCTGCCATTGTGATGCATATTTTAAACTTTTTTGAGGACATATTTTTATCGTATTTTCTCTATAAATATAGCGTTTTATGACGCTTTTTATTGCTATAAACTGATGAATTTGTAATTCATATTTTAACAAAAATATACAATGCGCGCACAGTATTTATCAAATGAATCTTTGCTATATTTGTATCGTAAATTCAGAATTATGAAGATTGAACAAATATATACAGGTTGCTTAGCGCAAGGAGCATATTATATAGAGTCTAATGGTGAAGCCGCAATAATTGATCCATTACGAGAAACAAAAGTATATATCGACAAAGCAACTGCCAATGGCGTGAAAATTAAGTATGTTTTTGAAACACATTTTCATGCAGATTTTGTTTCAGGACATCTCGATTTGGCAAAAAAAACGGGCGCAACCATTGTTTTTGGTCCTAATGCAACGACTGATTATGAAATATATAGCGCAAAAGATAATGAAGAGTTTACTATTGGAAAGATTAAAATAAAAGCATTACATACACCAGGACATACACTAGAATCTACGACGTATTTGTTAATTGATGAAGCTGGCAAAGAACATGCAATTTTTTCAGGTGACACCTTATTTTTAGGTGATGTTGGCAGACCCGATTTAGCAATCAAATCTGACTTGACGAAAGAAGATTTAGCCGAAATGTTGTTTGATTCACTTCGCACGAAGATTATGCCACTGGCAGATGATATCATTGTCTATCCCGCGCATGGAGCCGGATCTGCATGTGGGAAAAATTTAAGTAAAGAAACCGTTGGATTGCTCGGCGAACAAAAGCAAACGAATTATGCGTTACGCGCTGATATGACAAAAGAAGAATTTGTCAAAGAAGTATTGGACGGAATTGCACCACCACCGCAATATTTTGCTAAAAATGCCATGATGAATAAATCTGGATATGCTTCTTTTGAAACGGTTTTAGAAACAGGAAATGTTCCGCTTACGCCTGAAGCTTTTGAAAGTTTAGCAAACGAAGAAAATGCGTTGGTGTTAGATGTTCGTCATCAAAAAGATTTCTTAGCAGCACACGTTCCAAATAGTATTTTCATTGGACTCAATGGAAGTTTTGCTCCTTGGGTTGGCGCATTAATCACAGATTTAAAACAACCTATTTTATTAATTGTTCCCGAAGGAAAATCAGCGGAAGCTGTCACACGACTTTCGCGCGTTGGTTATGACAATACACTTGGCTATTTAGCAGGCGGAATTAACGCTTGGAAAGCAGCTAGAAAAGAAACCGCAAGTATTACTTCTATCTCAGCAGAAGCATTTGCAAATCGTTTTAAAAATAATAAAATCAACGTATTAGATGTTCGAAAAGATGGTGAATACAAAGCAAAACACATTGAAGATGTGCAACATTTTGCTTTAGACTACATCAATGAAAACATGAACGAAATTGACGCAAACAAAGCATATCACATTCATTGTGCTGGCGGATATCGTTCTGTGATTGCGGCTTCTATTTTAAAAGCACGTGGTTTTCATAAGATAACTGATGTTGCTGGCGGATTTGGCGCGATTAAGAAAACAGATTTACCAATGACGGAATTTGTATGCCCTTCAACACTATCTTAAGGATTATCAATTGACATAAAAAAATTACTAAATTTTGCAATTTGAAATAAAAATAGACAAGTCTGTCTAGTTTTGAGAATTTTGTTTTATATTTGCCTCGTGAAACATTCAGAAGTAAAAAACAGAATCATTAAAACTGCTTCATCCTTATTTTATAAGAATGGATATAATGCTACTGGAATAAACGAAATTATTTCAGTAGCTGGAATAGCAAAGGCAACACTTTATAATCATTTTAAGTCAAAAGAAGATATTTGTCTTGCCTATCTTCACTTCAAGAATACAACTTTTATAGAGGACATTAAAGCGTTCACGACTTCAAAACCAAAAGGAAAAACTCAAATACTCGCTATTTTTGATTTCCTTGAATTATTTTTTCAGGATAAAGATTTTAACGGCTGCTGGTGCATCAAAACCGTTTCTGAAATCCCAATTGATAATGAAAGAATCAGAAATGAAATCCAAACTCAAAAAAACGGTTTCATTCAATTGATCTCAAAACTCGTTACAGACAATTTAGAAAATAGTAGCGCAGAAGAAATCAAATCAATTTCAAGACAAATTTACCTACTCTACGAAAGTGCGGTTGGCGAAAGTCATTTACATCAAGCTGATTGGCCTATTAAAGAAACTAAAAAGTTGTGTTCACACATCATAAGTTAAAAAAATTTACACAATTAAAGACAGACTTGTCTGTTCATTTACAAATTTAACAAATACATACAAAATGAAAGAATTTAAAAAAAAAGTAGCTCTCATAATTGGAGGCTCAAGCGGAATTGGAAAAGCAACTGCCCAAAATTTATTAAATGAAGGCGCTGAAGTACACATCGTTGGAACAAACGCTACAAAGTTAGATGCTTTTAAAAATGAGGCTTCTGGTAAATTACATACACATCAAGTAGATATTACAAATGCAACACAAGTGGAAGCATTAAACGAAAAAATTAACGGATTGGATAATTTAGATTATCTAGTAAACGCATCTGGAATTTTTGCCCCAAAAGCATTTTTAGATCATTCAGTAGCAGATTACAATTCATATCAAGATTTAAATAGAGGTTTCTTTTTTATTACACAGACTGCTGCTAAAAAAATGAGCGCAACTGAAGGTGGCGCTATTGTAAATGTTGGTTCTATGTGGGCAAAACAAGCTGTAAAAGCAACACCTTCTTCTGCCTATTCTATGCAAAAAGCTGGTTTACATTCCTTAACACAACATTTGGCAATGGAATTGGCCGATCATAAAATTCGTGTGAACGCGGTTTCTCCTGCAGTTGTGGAAACTCCTGTATACGAAAGTGTATTTGGTGGAAAGCAAGAAGCACATGACGCATTACAAAACTTTCACGGTTTTCATCCAATTGGACGAAATGGAAAAGCACAAGATGTAGCAGATACAATTTCGTATTTACTATCTGATAAAGCTTCTTGGATTACAGGTGCTATTTGGGATACAGATGGCGGTGTAATGTCTGGAAGAAATTAAAAACAATATTTTTTTTTGCACTAGGCAAAGTTTGCAAGACTTTGCCTTTATTACTTTATATTCACGGAACTTACTTAACGGAATCGTAATGTCACAAAAAAAAGCTACCTATATTATTATTGGCGCAGGTTTATCGGGTTTGACTGCTGCATACACATTGCATAAACAAGGTGAGACAGATATTTTAATTTTAGAATCGAGAGATCGTATTGGAGGAAGAATTCTAACAAAAAATAAAATTGATTTGGGTGCAACTTGGTTTCAGAATTATCATGAGAATATACTTGCCCTTTTGGATGACTTGAAGATTGAAAAGTTTCATCAATATAGTAAAGGAAAGAGTGTGTTGATATATAGTTCAATGGCACCGGCGCATTATTTTGAGAACGATCCAAATTATCCTTCTGCCTATCGAATTGCTGGCAGTTCTTCTGCATTAATTCAAAAATTGGCAACTGTCCAAAAAGACCGAATTCATACAAATACGATAGTTTCTGAAATTATTACAACTGAAAATCACGTAACTATTACAACGAATACTGGTGAATATGTCGCTGATAAAGTGATTATTACTATTCCGCCTAGGATTGCTAAAAAAATTAAATTTTCGCCTGAACTTCCCGAAACATTGATCGAAATTATGTCAAATACACACACGTGGATGAGCAATGCGATAAAAGTTGGATTGACCTTTGAAACACCATTTTGGAAAGCAAAAAAGTTTTCAGGTACCTTGATTGGACAAGTTGGTTGTGTTACTGAATTGTACGATCATTGCGATGCTGAAGAAAAAAAATATGCTTTAATGGGTTTTGTAAATGAAGCATTGCGCGATATTTCTGCGTCAGCACGTAAATCGCAAATTTTAGATTATTTACAGAAATATTTAGGCGATGAAATTTTAGATCATCTTAGCTACGAAGAGAAAGATTGGTCACAAGACAGCAAAACTTCATGTACAGCTATTAAATCTATATACATGAGTCCACGCTATGGAAATCCTGCTTTTCAAGAGTTTTATGGTAACGGAAGACTCTTGTTTTCAGGTGCGGAAACGTCGCCTATTCACGGCGGCTATATGGATGGTGCTGTGTATAGCGGTTTCCTTGCGGCTAAGAAAATTTTATCTCAAGAATAGTTATTCTAATTATGATTAAAATCTAAGCTCGCTAATATATTGAATCTACAAATTACAGCTTTCAAAAATATATAAATAGCAAAAAGACGCTGGTTAGGCGTCTTTTCTGTGTTAAAAATCAACTCGCGATTTTATTATTTTTTTTAGTACGATACTACTATCTAATTAGTATAAGAAATTCAAAGCAATAATGTCATTATTGTTGAATTCTCCATCTTCGGTAGAACTAAAACAAGCTAACATTAAAGAAGTTGAGTCATATCCTGTAGGTGTTCCTGGGATGTGTACTGCTCCAACTCCAGCAGTTCCTTCGTTTGAGTTTTGTCCACAACTTTGTCTGCTGAACCAATCAGTGTGACGGAATCCTATTGAGTGTCCTATTTCGTGTCCAATTACGTGCTCGTGAACATTGTTACTATAAGGAGCTAATCCTGAATTAATTTTAACCCACTTGTATGGATTTCCTCCTGAAGGGAAACCTGCAGATCCTCCTGCTCCTCCAGCCACTTGATACACTACCATATCTTTAGTTTGATAGTTGGTACCAAATGTTAATTGGAAACTAATATCTAAGTTTAAGGCATTATAGTTATCTACTGCCCAACGAAGTCCTGTTTGCATTTTACTTGTTAATCCGTTAGAATTATTTCCTGTGTATCCAATGATGGTAATTACTCCATCAGACACTAAGTTATTTGTACGATATTGTTTAGTTGTAATATCTCCACCCATTTCCATATTCATCAACTGGTCACGTGTCATAAAGATATCACCTTCAATCATGTACCCTTCTTCGATTTTACCATTTGGTTTTTCGAATGAAGATTCTTGCATGTCAAATGTATTAAAGTGAAGCGATTGTGCTTTTGCAATAACATCTTGTGGAATTCCAATAGCTGTGTCTTGCTCCTCGTCTACTACGGCTGTATCTTTACTACATGATGCAACTGTGATTCCTATAGCTAGCGCTACGAATAAGGTTAAGTTTTTAAAATTTTTCATTTTTAAAGTTTTTTCTGGTTAATGTTAATTAAAGTTTGGAGCGATTTTTAACACTTCCCAAAAGTAACAATAAGATTGAGATATTACTAATGAAATGTTAAAAAAACTAATAATAGTTAAAAAATTAACATAATTTGTACGCATTGTTAAATTATCATCAAAAAAAATAACCGTCTATCTAAGACGGTTATTTGTGTTAATGCGCTTATAATGTAGGAGTTACTACACAATTTCTGCAGAAAGTCCTGCTTCGAGTAGTTTACTGCATCTTGGTTTTAATTCTTCGTATTGTCCCGTTTTTACCGTACATTTTCCTTTGTAATGCACAATTATTGAACATTGTTCTGCTTGCTCTGCAGTATGATCGCATGCAAATATTAAAGTTTCAATCACATGATCAAATGTGTTTACATCATCATTGTACAAAACGATTTCATTATTCTTTTGTACATCTTCTAAGGTGTCAACTTGTTCTTCAACTTTTTCTTGTGTACTCATATTCAATATTTTACTACTAAATTACAAATTTTAAGGCTACCCAATTATTTTTTTCAAGTTTGTCCTGAAATTTTAACTTATTTTTAGCACATTCTGCCGTAATCAAAGGAATATCTTCTGTGTAAAAACCACTTAGAAATAATATTCCGCCAGTATCCAAGCAGGTTGCGTAGTGATGAATATCACTTAAAAGAATGTTTCGGTTGATGTTTGCAATAATGATCTCATATTTTTTTCCATCTAATAAAGAAACATCGCCCTCGTATACCGAAATATGCTTGCAATTATTGCGTTCTACGTTTTCTAATGAATTCAGGTAACACCAATTGTCAATATCAATAGCATCTAATGGTTTGGCTCCTTTCATTTCTGCCAAAATTGCCAAAACACCAGTTCCACACCCCATATCAAGGACTTTTTTGTTTGCAACATCAGTGTTTAAAATGTGTTGCAACATCATGTGTGTGGTTTCATGATGACCTGTACCAAAACTCATTTTTGGTTCTATGACAATATCATATTCCACGTTTGTTTTTTCATGAAACGGCGCGCGAACAGCACATTTCCCATCCACTTCAATAGGTTGAAAATTCTTTTCCCATTCTTCATTCCAATTGACTTGCTCAATGACTTCCTCTTCATAAGTGATTTCAAACTCGTCACTACTTAATATTTGAATGTCTTCCAAAATATCTTCATGCCAATCTTCTTTTTGAATATAGGCATTGACACCTGTTTCATTTTCTACAAAACTTTCAAAGCCTGCATTCCCTAATTCTGCAATTAAAATTTCAGTTCCGGGTTGTACAGGTGTTACTTTAAATATGTATCCTATATACGTTGTTGACATTTATAATGCGTTTACGATAGCTATGAAATCTGCTGCTTTTAAAGCCGCGCCACCAATTAATCCTCCATCAACATCTTCTTTTGCGAAGATTTCAGCTGCATTTGCAGGTTTTACACTTCCACCATATAAGATAGAAACCTCATCTCCTACTTCACTTCCAAATTTATCTGCTATTGTTTTACGAATAAAAGCGTGCATTTCTTGTGCTTGTTCTGGCGAAGCGGTTTCTCCAGTTCCTATTGCCCAAACTGGCTCATACGCCAATACAATTCCTTTCCAATCTGCTACATCTAAATGAAATAACGCATTTTTTAATTGACTTTCTACTAAAGAAAAATGATTCCCAGATTTTCGATCTTCTAATTCTTCTCCAAAACAGAATACAATTTCTAGCTCATTTGCTAAGGCTGTGTTTACTTTTGCAGCTAGTAATTCGTCCGTTTCTCCAAAATAAGCTCTACGCTCGCTATGCCCAAGAATCACCGTATTCACGCCAACGCTTTTTAACATTTTTGCAGAAATTTCCCCTGTATATGCGCCGTTTTCTTCTTGGTGCATATTTTGAGCAATCACTTCTATGTTGTGTCCTTTTAACACCGTAAATGCTTGAAATAAGTTTACAAAAGTTGGCGCCACCATTACACTTGCGTGCGTGTTTGGCATTTGTGCTATTAAATCATTTAATAAAGCTTCCGTTTCCGAAAGATCGTTGTTCATTTTCCAGTTTCCTGCAACTATTTTACGTCTCATTTTTTTGTTTTTTTATAGTTTGATTGCTTCTAGCAATGCGTTATCACTTGTTTTTACTGCTTCGTATAGCTTAATGCTTCCATTAGGATTGACCACCATGTATCTTGGAATCCAATCGACATCAATGGCTTTACAAAACGCACTTTTAAATCCGGTTTTTAGAAAATAATGTTCGCCGACCAAATTGTGATATTCAATACCCACTTTCCAGCTCGATTCTTTTCTCTCCAAAGATAAAAATAGGTAGGTTAACTGTGGATTATTTTTTTGAATTTCTTTTACGCCCGGAATTCCTTTTAAACAATCGCCGCACCAAGAAGCCCAAATGTCAATGAAAATTGTTTTTCCTTTGTGTTTCGCTAAGATTTCTGCAAACGTAACGGAGTTTCCATCGATGCTTTTCATAGTATCTTGTAAGGCTTCTTGTGGAAACTCTTTCAGTATTTCTTTTTGACAACCGATCGTAAAAAATATAACGGCGAATATGCTTATGAGATGTTTCATGTTTATGGTTGAATTTTGATTTGTGTTTGTTTCGTAATATATGGATAGATTTCGTTGAGGTCTTTATTTTTCATCGAAATACAACCTAAAGTCCAATTGCGTTTGTCATCAATCATGTGATCCATTCCGTCAGGAACACCATGAATACCCACTTCGCCACCAATGGTTTCACCATCTTTGATGATTCCGTCTGTTTTTCGCTGATTGAATTTTCTCCACGAAGCTGCATTTGGATACTCAATCCATATAAATTTTGTCCAATTGCGATGTGGATATTTATCACGCATCCCAAAAACACCTTCTGGCGTTCGCTTGTCGCCTTCTTTGTGCTTGTCTCCTACTGGATTTCCGCCAAAAACAACAGGATACTGTTTTACTAATGTATCCGCTGCAAATACCGAAAGTGTATACTCGCTTTTATCGATTAAAATATTCACAACTGTATTTTTAGGCAATAACTGATTTAGTGATTTTTCTGAAGTTTTTGTTGAATTGGTTTCATTTTTACACGAAGAAAACAAAAATAATGTAATAATACATGCTAAATATGAAACTGTAATTTTCATTAATTAATTTTTCAATGCAAAAAAACTATTCTATGATGAATTGTCTAATTTGAGAGTTTGATACATTTCCACTTGGATCTGTGGATAGAATTTTCCAGTAGTACACACCCGCTGTAAGCGTTTCCGAATATGTTTCGGCAGTAATCATGTCTGCTACTTGTCCTGGAGGATTTGTCGTTCCTAAGTATACGGCATATAGTAACTCAGCAGTTTCACCATCATCAGGATCATTTCCTTCCCAACTTAGCGTTATATTGGAAGTTGTAAGCACTTGTCCATTGTCTGGACTGATCATTGTTGCTGGAAAAGGTGCATAATTTGATATTGCGTTGAACGGAGTTTGAAATTGCCATGTAGCGCCTGTTGTCGTGTTGTTATCACTATCCGTTGCTTTGATATTCCATGAATATGATGTTCCTTTTTCTAAAATTACACTTTTAGTTGTTCCTGTTACAGCTTCTGCGTTTACCACCGTATTTGTAGCCAAATTTCTTAACGTAAAGGTATAATCTAGGTTGGAATCTTCCACATCTTGAAATGTATTCCATTGGAAATCCACGTTGATTTCTGTTTCTGAGATTTCCACGCCAGTACAAACTGCATTATTGATGGGCAAAATGTAATTGCTTGCTGTTGGTGCATTGTTTACTGGTTCAGGTGTTTCTGGCTCAGAATCACTTGAACTGCAACTAACTAATATGACTGCTATAAATAGTCCTAGATATTTTTTCATTAGTATATTTTTGTCTTGTGTTCGTTTATCGATTATTTTTTGATCAGCTTTTTTGTGAACGTATTATTTGCTGTTGAAAGTTGAACGAAGTACACTCCTGATTTTAGATTTGTAATGTCTATTTTATGTTTGTTTGTTGGAATTTGTATAGTTTGACTTGAAACAACTCTGCCTGAAACATCATAAATGTTTAGTTTTCCAGTTGCACTTTCCTCTACTGTTGTTAAAGTTATGAATATTTCGTCACTACTTGGGTTTGGTGTCATTATAAAATTGAGTCCGTTGCTGATGTTTACCGTTTCTAAGTATTTCCCTTGACATGCTTTTTCGGTGCGAACTTCTATAGTGTTCACTAAAGCCGTTAGTTGTTTGGTGAAGGTGACTTCCGTATTTTCATTGGGTGCATTGACCGTAAATAATTCTTCATTGATAGAAATTGTGTACATGGTTGCTCCTAGAAGCGAAAGACTATATTCGTTACTTCTTGATAGTAATGAGTTGGCATTCAACGTTGCTGGATCTTCTATGACTAAGGTGAAACATTGTTCATAGTTTTCTGAGGGAATGCTCATACATAATTCATACGTTCCTGCACTTAGGTTTTCGATGATTAATTCTTGTGTAAACGTATTGACAGGAATTGTGATTGCAGTTCCATTGAGTGATAAATTAACTCCATACGGATGATTTGCAATTGCTTGAATGTGTATCGACGCATTGTTTTGATTCACGCAAGTTTCACTCGTAGTTTCAATGCTAAAGTTATTTGCCGGAAGCGTAAACGGACAGCCAATAGTCGTTGTTCCTGCATAAAATGGACAATCATCATTGACATCTAAAATGCCATCATTGTCATCATCGTCATCGCAAACATCGCCTAAGCCGTCGTTGTCATTATCGTTTAGATTATCATTAGCAAGTAAAGGACAGTTATCATTGATGTCTAAGATTCCGTCATTGTCATCGTCATCATCGCAAGCATCGCCTAAACCGTCTCCATCAAAATCTTCCTGTAAAGGATTTGCTTCATTCACACAGTTATCAATCGTATCAGGAATTCCGTCATTGTCATCATCATCATCACAAACATCGCCTAAGCCGTCGTTGTCATTATCATTTAGATTATCACTTGCAACTAAAGGACAGTTATCGATATCGTTTAGGATTCCATCATTATCTAAATCATCATCACAAACATCACCAATTCCGTCAGTATCTCCATCAGCTTGATCTGTATTTGGTGTATTCACACAATTGTCTATATAATTGTAAATTCCGTCAGCATCCGTATCTTCCACAATACGTGTTTCGGTTTCGTTGGTAATAATTGGCGCATTGAAGTCAAAGTAGATTGCAGCTCTGTTGTTTATGAAATCGCCCACTTGAACTGTACTTTTTGGTTTTACTTTGAACGCTATATATCCGTGACTGTTGGGTTCGTCGGTTGTACTATCGGGTAAGTTGATATTCTCAAATATGAATTCTAAACTTTGATCACCGCCTGTAACGAGTGCTGTTCGGTATGAATGACTTGCATCTATGGGTTGAAACGTTTCCCAATCGATTAAATCGCTCATGATATCTCTCACACGAATGTTGATAGCAGAAGCTGTTCCTAAGTTTTGAAAACGAATTACATAGTGTACGTATTCGTCAATATCATCAATGAGCAGATATTTTCCTTCTAAAACCGTTTTGTCGTTTGGATCGTATGAATTCACTAATGATTGACGAAGTTCAAATTGGTTATCGCTAGGGTTTACATCATTTATGGTAGGTGTAATGTTTGCTGTATATATTAAAATATTACCCGAATCATTGGTTGGCGGTGGATTTACAGTAAAGCTAATTGAAAAACTTCTAGTTTCGTTTGGAACAAGATTGACATAATCCCATGATACCGTATTTGCTACTTGTGCTGTTGGAACTTCCGTTGAAGAATTATACATCACTCTAAAATCATCATAAGAAAGCGTAATGTTTCCATTTTGAATGGTAGTTCCTATATTTTCATAGATGATATCATAGCTCGCAACAAATCCTGGACGCGCTTCATTTAATGGAATGATCGTGACAGCGACATCATCAATGAGTGTGTTGTAGGTGAGGCAAAAATCAACAGTATCTACATTGTTTGAGCCAACAATATTAAGGGTTGCTGTTGCTGGCGTTGCATCTAAATAAATACTTGGCAACATTACAGAAAGTGTATAATTGCCTTCAGGTACAAAAATGGAATATGCACCAGTTGAGTTGGTAAAAGTTGTGTAAGAGTTGATACCATCCGTCGCTGTTACTTGAATGTTTTCTGTTGGAAAGCTTCCGCCTGTACAATCGATATTATCTACACTTTGTTGCACTACGCCTTGTATTTCATTGATTGTACAGGTGTTTAAAGAACCAGCGCATGATGCAGAATTGCTGTTTATGGTGTAATTGGAATTGGTTTGAACGTATACACACAAAGCAACACAATCTTGTAGATTCGTATTGAATCGAATGGTAATGAAGCCGTCAACTTGTTGAATATTGTTTAAATCGTCTAAACTCGTTAATCCTGAATTGTAGGTAATTATCATGTCACCGCCAATAGCATGCAATGTTGAAAATCCTTCTAAACTAATCGGTGTTGCTACATTGTAAATATTAAAATCGCCCGTAACTGTATGAAGATTATTAAAATTGAATGTACTCGTGGCTGCATTTCCATCAATCATAGAAAAATCGCCATTGATGGTTTGCAAACTTTCAAACGATAGATCTATTGCTCCTACTGATAAACCATTTATCGATGCTAATGAATTCATGTTTAATACCTCACTAACTGAACTAAAATTACCGTTTCCAGTATAATTTTCTACATTATTTAGATATAATCTTGCAAATGATACACTATTGTTCTGGTCAAAAACCACATCTGTAAGACTGGTCATGCTAAGCTCTCCTATAGAAGAATCAACCATAGAAATTGATCCTAGGCTTGTTAGACTATTCATTCTAATGATTGTATTAAAACTACTAACAAAATTAAAGCTTATACTGCCTAGACTTTCTAGATTATCGAGGAATATATTTGTAAGATCGGCATTACCTGCTGAAAGAGATCCTCCCATACTTGTTAAACTAGGAATATCGATCGTTCCAACTGGTCGAGACCATGACGGAATGGTTTCCAAAACTATACTACCTTCAATTCTATCTAAATTAGTAAAGCATACTGTTGTTATATTTGACGAACCTAATCTTAAGCTTCCATTGAGTGTTTCTAACCCTTGCATCCCAGAAGTGATGGTCATATCATTTGCTAGAATATCACCGTTCATAGTAACGATATTATTTAGAAAATTCAACGAAACGTTAACTTCTGTCGCATAATACACATTTCTAACAACAGTTATATTCCCATCGAATGTTATTAAATTTGGAAAGATATTATAATTCCCACCATCTGGAAAACTCGAATGATAAATACTAAAATTACCTGTATAATTTGTCAAGGCATTAAAACCAGTCATTACTGGCGTATCCATATAATCAAATTTAATATCACCACCGATAGTAGTTACGCTATTAAAGCCATTGATTTCTTCTAAAGAAGGACTATAAGATATTGGCGATGATATAGAAATGTTGGTACTTCCATCCTTAATCCAAAAATCACCTCCAATGCTCACTAAGTTATTAAAGCCTATAATTTCTTCTGTTCCAGAACCAACTTGACTAGTCTGACTAGTACTTTGGAAACTTCCAATATATTTAAAACTACCAGCAATTGAGATTAAGTTATTGAATCCGTTTATAGAAATAAGGTCGTGATTATTGTTAAAGAATAAATCGCCACCAATAGAAGTGATAAAGTCCAAACCACTTACATCAGTAATACCTCCTGGAACAACACCGCTACCTTTAATTTCTAAGTCGAACGGAATGTCTGAGCATGTGGTGGAATAAGTGGCTACAAAATTGTCAACTTCTGCTTGACTTTGAAGCAGTACAGATCCTGTAGGACATTGTGCATTGACAAACATAGTGCTACAAAGAAAAACTATGAGCAATACAGTTTTTTTCATATTGTAAATTTAAAAAAGTAAAACTAAAAATATTTTTAGACTATTGTAAGCGTATTTTAGGATCGAGCCAACCGTAAATGATGTCGACCAAAATATTTATGATGATAAACATACTCGCAATAATTAATACAGCGCCCATAATGATTGGCAAATCTTGACTGTTTAAGGCATCTACAATTTCTTTTCCGAGTCCATTCCAACCAAAAATATATTCAACAAATACTGCGCCCGCTAACATGGAAGCAAACCAACCTGAAATAGCTGTAATTACTGGGTTTAGTGCGTTTTTAACCGCGTGTTTTTTTACGATTTGGAATTCACTTAATCCTTTTGCACGTGCCGTTCGGATGTAATCTTGATTGAACACTTCTAGCAACGAGTTTCGCATGAGTTGTATGACCACCGCTAACGGGCGAATTCCTAATACAATGGCTGGCAAAATGAGGTTTTTCCAGCGAATGCTGATCGATTCGCCAAAATCATCTACTTCGTATAAACTTCCTGTCATGTTGAGATTTGTGTATTCATGCAATAAAAAACCAAAAATCCACGCAAAAAGGATCGCACTAAAAAACGATGGAACACTCATTCCTAAGGTACTGATGATTTGAATGCTTTTATCAATAAATGTGTCTTTGTATAATGCCGAAATGATTCCGAAAATAATCCCGAGCAACATGGCAATACTAATCGCCGCAACCGCTAAAACAATCGTGTTTGGCAAGGTTTCTTTGATGACTTGCGCCACACTTTTTCCTGATTTTTGAAACGATTCACGTAAGTATGGAAATTTTAACACGGTCGTTGTATTTCCGATGGTAAACAGTTTGGCTGCGCTGTATTTATTGTTCGCTAAATACGTATAATCTGCTTCGTTTGTGGAATGAAATGATAGTGGCAGCAAATCATTCAAATAGTATGCGTATTGGGTTAAGACAGGTTTATCGAAACCGTATTTTTTTTTCACAATCGCGACTTGTTCTTCCGTTTGATTTTGCCCAAGCATCATTTTTGCAGGGTCGCCGGGTAAAATATTAAACAAGATAAATATCACCGTAACCACTCCAAAAAGTGTTAGAAATGCGTATCCTATTTTATGTATGATGTAACTGATCAATGTATGTTTTTATAATTTTATTGTAGCTTTTAGCCTTTAGCCTTTAGCCTTTAGCCTTTAGCCTTTAGCGAAAATCGGTTTATCGTTCACCAACTGCACATTTTTTTTCTTTCATTCATTTTTTCTAGTTCTCGACTACGCTCGAACTGACAGATAAAATACGAACCAAAAATCAAGTCTGTACTTATAGTTTTATGTTGTCAAAATCGTTGTAATGTGCTTTGTCGATAATCGTTCCTTTTTCAAGTTTTAATATTCCAGGATTCGATCGGATAATGGTTTTTAACGCCGTTTCGTCTGATAGATAAAACTCAAAGTTGAATTGCATCAAATCTGCCAAATCTTTTAAATTTTGCGGATCTGAAGACGATATTCCAATCACTTTATAACCCGCAGCCATCGCTTTGTCTGTAAACGATTTTACTTTGGAAAACCCAGCTTCTTCGGCTTTGTCCAAATTGTACATCACTACCACGATGAGTTTTTCTTCCTGTAACATCATTTCAGTGACATCACCATCTTCCATACTTTCAATAGAGAAATCGTGAATTGGTGGCTCGTACCCTTTTTGAAGTATTCTGCTATCCACTTTTACATAGGTTCCGCCTTCTACTTCAGGATATTCAGTGCTTTGTGTGGTTATTTCTTTCATTTCGCCGTTCACATCAAATGTCCAGATATATTCAAAAATTGGTCGTTCTGCATCTGGTGGAACCGACATTCCTTCTGTGATATTTGCGCCAATTTTATACGGCCTGAAATCGAATGTTGGCAAATGATTTAATACGTGTCTTCCAAAGAAAATGCATGCCAATAAACTCACTACCGTGATTCCAATGTTTATTTTTTTAGGAAATATAGACTTGATATTTTTTACGCCTAAGAATAAAATGATGATAAAGAATAGTAAGATGATGTCTTTGGTAAAACTTTCCCACGGTGTGAGTTTCCAGAAATCTCCAAAACAGCCACAATCGGTTACTTTGTTGAAGTATGCTGAGTAAAACGTAAGGAATGTAAAAAAGATAATTAAGCCTAATAAACTCCACAATACGGGTTTTTTGTAGAGACTTAAGAGAATCATCACACCAAGAATTACTTCTAGAATCACGACAAATAGTGCAATCCAAAGTGCATACGGCGATAAAAATTCCATATTTAAAACATCTTCCGCGAAATAGTCTGTCAATTTAAATGAAAACCCAACCGGATCATTGAGCTTGATAAATCCTGAAAAGATAAATAATCCACCTACGAAGAGTTGCGATATGATGGTGAGTACTTTTCCGAAAATAGAATCGAAAAATTGTTGAATTAAATTCTTCTTTTTAACATCTACCTGAGATTCCATACTTTTTATTTTGATTTTATGTAAATTTCGTCCAAAATTACCAATTTATAACAGTTTAGCTTTAAAATTACTCAATAAAAAGACCGTTATTTTTTCTTTAGGCGAAAAAGAAAATGCAAGCATAGCATAGCTACGATTAAATTTTATTTTGAAGAATAAAGGAAAAAGCCCAAGTTTTTGTGAGTAATTTT
>CAYGPQ010000034.1:0-43105 GCA_964351775.1 uncultured Kordia sp.
CTACACTTCCACCTTTATCGAAACAAACGGCTAAATGATCAGGTCGTTCACGTTTAATTACATCTAACAATGAATTTGTAAATCCTAAAATTGCGGAAGTATCTAACCCTTTGGAGTTGATTCGCGGGTTTTTAATAAACGCATAATATCCTCTAAAAATAAGCGCGTAGGCATCGAGTAAAAAAAGTCGTTTCTGATCTGACATGTATCGTAAATTTGATGGAAATTCAAATTTAAGAATATTCGCTAGAATCTCGGATAAAAAAGAAATTATTCACGTATCGTTACAACTCTAAACATGTACATAAGGATTATACATATATTTTAGCTTTATGAAAAACCACATTCATAACTATAATCGTTGTTTTGCATTTACAGAAAGTAGCAGGAATTCAAGAAATAAGTTTCGTATATTTCCTAAATATGGTATGATGAAAGGAACTATTTGTATAATTTTTCTTTTTAGGATATTAAAAGAGAACTAGTATTTAGGTATTTCTTCAAGTTATAAACAATCGCAGTTAAATGAATTACTATGGTGAAAACTGCTGAATAACTGTTCTTGATATATTTTCATGCCTTGCATTTTTTATGTTAATTACTATTTTTATAACTTGGACTTGTGCAATAGGCACACCGAATAAAAAAAACGCTAAATTAGGTGCTTAAAACACGCAACAAGCCATATACAAGACCGTTGTGCACAAACTTGACACAAACGAAGTATAAACATGATCTACCATCAACAAGCATCTAATGCCATTTTGAAACAATACATCAGATGTTTTTGGTGGTTAGACAACGATTCATCCAAAAATCTTAATTATACCATTTTGCCTGACGGTTTTTTTGATATTGTTGTTCGCTTTGATAATTATAAATACCAAAGTACCGTACTAACGGGACTATATACAAAAGAGGTGGAAGTAGTCATTCCTCCAAATCATCAACTTTTTGGAATACAATTCAAATTACCAGCGGTTGAATATATATTCTACGAAAGCATAGCTCCGTTGTTAAACTCCGAAAAAAAGTTGCCCGATACTTTTTGGAATCTAAATTCATTTGACTTTTCCGAAAACGTAGATACGATTGATAGGTTAAGTTCAATAATAAGTCAAGAAGTCAATAAAGAAAATAATTTAGACGATCGAAAACTTTATCTATTTAGCTTATTAAGTCAAACTAAAGGCAACGAAAGTGTGCGTTATTTTGCCGATAAATTATTTTGGTCTAGTAGGCAAATCAATAGGTATTTTAATAAAATGTTTGGACTTTCCCTAAAAAGCTATTGTAATATCATACGATGTTCGGCATCATTCAAAGACATTAAAAAAGGAGATTTATTTTCTAATCAAAATTATTACGACAGATCTCATTTTAATAAAGAAATAAAAAAATATACGAACCACACTCCGAAAAATCTATCAAATAATAAAAACGACCGATTTTTACAAATTTCTATCATACCTAAAAAGTAACTTTGTGATAATACTAACCATTATAAACTAGGAATGAACAAAGAAGTGGTTGCATGGAAAAACAAGGGTCTAACAATAGATGTGAACGGTCATCAAGTATTTTACCTAAAGGAAGGTAGCGGCCCTAACCTTTTAATACTTCACGGGTATCCTTTCAATACCTTCGAATGGAAATTTGTTTGGGAAAATCTAGTAAAAGAGTATACCGTTTATACATTTGATTATTTGGGAATGGGATTTTCAGACAAACCCAAAGATCATAATTATAGCTTTCATGAACATTGTGAAATGGTTAATTTTCTAATTGAGTTTTGGGAGATTCAACAAACCCATATCCTATCACATGATTTAGGCGTCAGTATTGTGCAAGAATTATTAGCTAGAGACGTAGCTTCACAGAACTGCTTCAAAATACAATCGGTGGTATTTATGAACGGTGGTTTGTTTATGGATAGTTACAAACCTAGAATGATACAGCGGTTGCTTTCACAATCTCCAAAGCCTATTGGAAAGTTGTTGAGCAAGCTTCTCACTAAAAAGAAATTGGAAAAATCGATAAAATCTGTTTTTGGTCCCAACACCCAACCCACAGACCAACTCATAAATCAATTCTGGGAAATTTTAAATTATAACGACGGCAAGTCAATCGCATATTTGATAGGAAGGCTGGTTTTTGACAAAGTAAACCATCAAGAAAGATGGATAAGCGCCATGCAAAACACGAAGATTCCTATGTGTTTTATAAATGGTCCATTTGATCCAAATTCTGGTATTCACATGGCGAATAGATATAAAGAACTGATTCCCAACCCGAATGTAAAACTACTTGGGCAAGACATTGGACATTGGCCACAAATTGAAGATCCTAGCGGTGTTTTGTCATATTATCAAGAATTTAGAGCCGAAATTCATCAAATATCTTAGATTTGTGCAACAGCCACCAGTGTTGGCAACAATAAGTCACAGATGAGTTTAATGAGAGAGCAAGTCAAAAAATATTTAAACAGATATGTCACCTTTAATGAGTCCGAAATTGACTTGTTTTATTCAAAATTAAAAGCAAAAACATTTCTGAATAAAGATTTTCTACTTAAGGAAAATACAATTTGCAGATACAATTTCTTTATCCTAAAAGGAGTCGTTCGTTCATTTTATATGGATTCAAAGGGAAATGAGAAAATTACTCAATTTGCAATAGACAATTGGTGGGTAACAAATATGGAAAGCTTTATTAAAGAAATACCATCTACTCAATTTTTACAAGCAATTGAAGAGACCACAACACTTTATCTTTCAAAAAATTCTTTAGAAGAACTTTTTAATGAAAACCCAAAATTCGAACGATTATTTAGAATTATCACTGAGAATATGTTAATTGCAAATCTTCGAAAAAATGATGTTTTTCTTCAAATGAGAAGTAAAGATAGATATACGGATTTTATAACCAAATTGCCCGATTTCATTCAACGAGTTCCTCAATATATGATTGCTTCTTATCTTGAAATTACACCTGAATATTTAAGCGAATTAAGAAGACAAACTAAATAGTTTCATTTCTTAAGATATCTTAATTTATAAAAGACTCACTCTTTATAAATTTGTTTCACAATTAATAAATAAATACTTATGGAACGAATTACATATCAAGATATTCCAAATGGAATGTTTGAAAACTTAAGAACTATTGAAGACTCAATTATTAATTCTTCGTTGGATAGAAAATTGATAGAAATCATCAGGTTAAGAACTGCTCAGAAAAATGGTTGTGCCTATTGTGTAGATATGCATCACAAAGAACTAAAACATTTAGGTGAAACCGAACTACGTCTGTCATCTTTATGTGTTTGGGAAGAAACACCCTATTTTTCAGAAATTGAAAGAGCAACACTTAACTTTACAGATGCACTCACAAAATTGAATCGTAAGCCAATACCAGACACTATATATAACCCTTTAGTAAAGTTCTTTTCTAAGGAAGAAATTTGCTTTTTAACATTAACAATCTCGCAAAGCAATACTTGGAATCGCTTAATGAAAGTTTTTGAATTTACGCCTGGAAATTATAAAGTTAGCCAATAGTTACTGTTGCCAACAACGATTATTCCAATACAAAAAATGAAAACCATTCTATATTTTGAAAGCCATTAAAAATCTATCTCCAGTCATATTTGCAATTATTATGTTAGTGGTATTTAGTATAATAGCTCTTTTACCAATTGATATTATTCTTATAAAAATGTCACTTTCATATTTTCAATCTGAATATATTGGTTTAACAATTAAAATGGCTTTCATTTTTATAATAAGTTATCGTTTAATAAAAAAAATGAGAATAGAAAGTATTGCTGGCTTCTCTTCTAGCTATGACTGGAAATTTAAGTCTTTAAATATGATCCCTGTGTACCTTATTGTGCTTGGGGTTTTAAGCATTATATCTAAAGATTTGACCCAAATTCATATAGACAATTTACTACTTCTACTCTTTGCCTGCTTAACAGTTGGGTTTGCCGAAGAGTTTTTATTTAGAGGATTATTGCAATCATTATTTTTAAAAAAATATAGTTCTCATAAGAATGGAATTCTTTTGGGCACATTAATTCCCGCCATAATTTTCGGATTATTTCACCTTATCAATTTGATAAACAATGATGATGTATTAGCTGTTTTAACACAAGTAGTTTTTGCTTCGTTTATTGGTTTCTTTTTCGGGGTATTAGTCTTAAAAACTAATAAAATAATACCTGTTGCAGTAACTCACGGGCTAATAAATTTTTTCTTTTCTCTTGCATTGCTACCTAGTATAAAAGCTGCAGAAGAAATGGAAGCTTCAATTGCTCCTATAATTTTAACTTTACCGCTTTTTATTAGTGCTCTTTTTGTTTTGAAAAAAATTAAAAAGGAAGCTGTACTTAAAAAATTAAATGAAAGTTTTAATTGATTTAATCATATTTGACCATATTCCTCAAGATAAATATTTTAAAGAATTATTTGATACCAAACTATTATTTAAATCTGGCGAAAAATATGCCTATTCCAATTCTGGTTATAGTATTCTTGGGAGAATTATTGAGTTAGTTTCAGAGAAAAGCTATGAAACCTACCTAAAAGAAAAACTATTTGATCCAAGCGGGATGAATCAGGCACATTAATTCCCGCCAAAATGGAATACTAAAACGATTGTGAATAATACGTTCTAATGTATGAAAACTAAAACCACAAAACTTATAGCTCGAATTAAAATTAAATTGAATTACAATTTGTAATTTCGCTCCACAAATTCAACAAAAAAATGCAAACCATTTCAATTGCCATTCACGGTGGCGCAGGAACCTTAGTCAAAGGAATGATGACGCCCGAACTCGAAACAGCGTACAGAGCAGCTTTGCAAAAAGCATTAGATGTAGGTTATGAATTGCTAGCAGAAGGGAAATCAGCAGTAGAAGCGGTAGAAAAAGCAGTCATATTACTGGAAGATTCACACTTATTCAACGCGGGAAAAGGAAGTGTATTTACGGCAGAAGGAACTCATGAAATGGACGCAGCTATTATGGAAGGAAAAACCTTGAATGCGGGTGCAGTTTCGTTAATCACAGGAATCAAAAATCCTGTTTCGTTGGCACGTGATGTCATGGATAAAAGTGAACATGTGTTTATGGCGGGCGAAGGCGCGATGTATTTTGCTAAAATGCACAATTACGAAATTGAAGATCCAGCGTATTTTTACGATGAATTACGATACAATCAATGGCAAGAAATCAAAGATACGGATAGTTTTCAGTTAGATCATTCCCTAAAAAAAGACTCCAAATTTGGAACCGTTGGTGCAGTTGCCTGCGATCAATATGGAAATATCGCTGCGGCAACGTCCACAGGAGGAATGACTAACAAACGTTTTGGCAGAGTAGGCGATTCACCAATGATTGGTGCTGGAAACTACGCAAATAATGAAACTTGTGCTGTTTCCTGTACGGGAAGTGGTGAATATTTTATTCGTGGCGTAGTGGCGTATGATGTTTCCTGTTTAATGGAACACAAAGAATATGCACTCGAAAAAGCGGCAGATGTAGTCATCAACGAACGCATCCTAAAACTCGGTGGCGATGGCGGACTCATCGCAGTAGATGCTAAAGGAAATATCGCAATGCCTTTCAACACGGAAGGAATGTATCGCGCCTGTAAATCTTCTAATGGATTGGAAGAAGTTTCTATTTACAAATAGCTTCTACGTCAAGTTCAGTATGACAAAAAAAGAGAATAATTCTGCATAAGCAGAAAAACCCAATAATCTAATAAATTCGAGCTTCGCGAGAATATGTCTAAAAATCTAAGAGGTTCCCATTTTCATGGGAACAAGTCTAAAAGCGTTCACATTGAGCGTAGTCGAAATGAAGCGGTCTAACTTCTTAGATAAATGGTGCCTCAATCGGTAAAACAGAAACCGTACGATGTTGAATATCAAACTGATCTCCGTTAGATAGTACATGAATGGTTAGGTTTGCCATGGTCATCGGCGTTCCTTCTTTGAGTACTTTTTCGTTATTATGTGTCAATGTGCCACCATCAAACACAATCACCATTCCTGAACCAATTACGGTACAATTGTTTCCGTTTTTGATAATCATTCCAGTGTCTTCAGCTAATCCAATTCCAATTAAATGAGGAAATTTAGCAACGGCTTCCGACTGGCGTCCAAAACGTCCTCTACGGATAAAATGAGTGTCAATAATCAATTCTGGAATCAAGCTTAAGCCTTTATACATTGTAACTGCACCTTTTACAAAAGCTTCTGAGGCACTTCCGCCTGCAATCATTTCATACGCCATTGCCATGGCACCAGCACTTGTGCCAGCAATCACAAAACCTTCTTCATTTTGATATCGATTTACTAAAATATCGTGAATTTCAGTTCCACCAATTTTATCAGTAATTTTAGATTGATCTCCACCCGAAAACATCACACAATTGGCATTTTTGATCAATTCAATAGCTGATTTTTTCTCCGAATCTTTTTTGCTTCGAATATCTAAAACAGTTACATCGGTACAACCCAATTTGCGAAAAGCAGTCAAATAATTTTCACCAACTTCCACAGGAATACTTGAAGCAGTCGGGATCACCACAATTTTTGCATCAATACCACCAGCTTCTTTGACAACGTGAAATAAAATTCCTTCGTCAATAAACTCTAGCGTGTACATCTCATTTTCCTCAATACCTTTGTCTTCATTTCCACCAATGGGAATTAAAGTTCCTTTAACCTGCAACATGTGTTTTGTGATTTTTTATGAATGCAAAAGTAAAATAAATTTCTGTCTGTTGCCCTTTTTTCAGTGTAATCTTGATTTTATATCATTTATAGTTTGAATAAAGGAAAAAAGGGTGTTTTAGTACGGTAAATTCAAATGGTAAATGGTATTGGCATACAGAATCTTGAAAAGAACTAAGAAATCTGTGAAATTTTTCTATATTTAGGACTTCACTTGTTATGAAACAAGCTAATTAACCAAGCAAACGAACCAAAAACATGGAAATAAGAAGTATAAATGCAATGCGCGGACCCAACTATTGGTCTGTAAGAAGACATAAACTCATCGTAATGGTGCTGGATTTACAAGAGATGGAACAAAACCCAACCAATAAAGTGGATGGTTTTAGTGAACGATTAAAAGCAATGTTTCCGTCCATGTATTCGCATCGATGTTCTGAAGGATGTGAAGGTGGTTTTTTTATGCGTGTTGATGAAGGTACTTGGATGGGACACGTTATTGAACATATTGCCTTAGAAATACAAACTTTGGCGGGAATGGACACAGGTTTCGGAAGAACGCGCGGATATGGAGAAGAAGGCGTATACAACGTAGTGTTCTCATACATGGAAGAAAAAGTGGGTCGCTATGCCGCGAAAGCGGCAGTTCGTATTTGTGAAGCGTTAATTTCTGGAGAAACGTACGATTTATCAGAAGATATTCAGCAAATGCGCGAAATTCGTGAAGAAGAACGTTTAGGACCAAGTACAGGTTCTATTGTAGAAGAAGCAGTAAGCAGAGGAATTCCTTGGATTCGCTTAAATAAGTATTCGTTATGTCAATTAGGATATGGCGCAAATCAAAAACGAATTCAGGCAACTGTAACCAGTGAAACCAGTAATATTGGTGTTGAAATTGCGTGTGATAAAGAAGATACTAAATACTTGCTAGAACAAGCTGAAGTACGAGTGCCACGAGGCGAAATTATTCGTAGAGAAAGTAGCTTGAAAGAAGCCTGTCGCTATGTTGGTTTTCCTTTAGTAGTAAAACCCGTTAATGGAAATCATGGAAGAGGAATTACGGTGGATATCAATACGTATGAAGAAGCTTTGGTTGCTTTTGAAGCAGCGCAAGCAGTTTCTCGATCTGTCATTATAGAAAAATATATCACAGGAGACGATTATCGTTTACTGGTGATCAATAATAAGTTAGTAGCTGCTGCTAAAAGAACACCAGCACATGTCATTGGAGATGGGACATCTACGATTCAAGAATTAGTTGACGAAGTAAATAAAGATCCGCGTCGTGGATACGGACACGAGGAAGTGTTAACCATGATTAAGGTGAATGATCTTACGCTGACTTTAATTGCTGCAAAAGGATATACGTTAGATACCGTTTTGGAAAAAGACGAAGTCATGATTTTAAAAGATACCGCAAATCTAAGCACTGGAGGAACAGCTGAAGATGTTACAGATGTGGTGCATCCTGCAAATGTATTTATGGCAGAACGAATCTCTAAAATTATTGACTTAGATATTTGTGGAATTGATATCATGACAACTGACATTAGTCAACCACTAGAAGATACAGGAGGCGCAGTTTTAGAAGTAAATGCTGGTCCAGGATTCCGGATGCACTTAGCGCCAACGGAAGGATTGCCTAGAAATGTGGCCGCACCCGTAATTGATAAATTATTTCCTCCAGGATCAACCTCACGTATTCCTATTATTGCCATTACAGGAACGAATGGAAAAACGACCACAACTCGATTAATTGCCCACATGGCAAAAATGAAAGGATTTAAAGTGGGCTATACCACTAGTGATGGTGTGTATATTCAAAATAGATTATTGATGACAGGCGATTGTACTGGGCCAGCAAGTACTGAATTTGTATTGAAAGATCCAACGGTAAACTTTGCCGTACTCGAATGTGCACGCGGTGGATTGTTGCGCGCAGGTTTAGGATTTAAAAATTGTGATATCGGAATTGTGACCAATGTAGCAGCAGATCATTTAGGATTAAAAGGAATTCATACCATAGAACAATTGGCTAAAGTAAAAGGTGTGATTCCTGAAACTGTCTTGCCAGACGGAACGGCTATTTTAAATGCAGATGATGAGTTGGTCTATGCGATGCGTAAAAATGTAGAATGCAATGTAGCCTTGTTCTCTTTAGACGAAAACAATCCACACATCAAAGCGATGCAAAAACGCGGTGGAATTTCTGCAATCTATGAAAATGGATACATTACTATTTGCAGAGGTGAATGGAAAATGCGCGTGATAAAAGCCGTCAATGTTCCGCTTACTTTTGGTGGGAAAGCTACATTTATGATTCAAAATGTATTGCCAGCAGTGATTACGGCGTATTTAAAAGGATTTACCTTAGATGATATGAGAGTTGCCCTGGAAACATTTATTCCATCGGCATCACAAACGCCTGGACGCTTGAATTTATTCAAGTTTAAAAACTTCCAAATTTTAGTCGATTATGCGCACAATCCAGCAGGAATGCGTGCTTTAAAACAATTTGTGGACAATATAGAAGCGTCAGTAAAAGTCGGAATCATTGCAGGAATTGGCGATAGACGTATTGAAGATAATAACGAAATGGGCGGAATTGCCGCGGAAATGTTCGATGAAGTAATTATCCGTCAAGACAAACAATTGCGTGGAAAAACGGAAGAAGAATTAATTAAAATGTTGGATGATGGAATCAAAATGCACGATCCAAACAAAAAAACCACCATTATTCCTTCAGAACGTGAAGCTATTTTGCATGCTGTAAAACATATAAAGCCAAACGGACTTATTGTATTGTGTAGTGATGTGGTGCCAGATGCGTTAGATTTGGTCAAGAAATTGAAAGAAGAAGAAGCCAATGATTTGTATGACTTTTCACCAGAAGATATTCCAAATAAATAATAAATTATATTTAAAAACTCTCGAATTATTTCGGGAGTTTTTTTATGAATGTTAAAGTTCCTGTAAATCGTCCTATCAATCAACAGATAACAAGTATTTTTGTTAAAATTTTGTAAATGTTACGTTTTTTAATCCCAATAGTCATAGTTCTCATCTTAGAGCTATATACTTTTTTTTCCATACGCGCTTTAACCAGTAATAAATTTGTCCTTATCGGATTTTGGATCTTTACGGTTATTGTATACGTTGTTTTTTTCTATCAAATGAATTTAGCACAGCGCGAAGGGCGATTTAGTCTCTCTACTGGATATGCCATTGCGTTGGCACTTACGGCATTGGTGCCAAAACTATTCATATTTGCTATTTTATTTACAGAAGATCTCTACCGATTTTTTGCTTCGTTGTTTGCTTATTTTCAACATAATGGAATGACGGTTGGCGAAGCAATTCCTTCCAGAAGAAAATTTATAAGTCAACTAGCCTTAGGAATTGCAGCCATCCCTTTTGCAGGATTTCTCTATGGAATTTTTCAAGGAAGATATAATTATAGAGTCATTAAACACACGATGTTTTTTGACGACTTACCAGAATCGTTTGATGGCTATACACTCACGCAAATATCGGACATTCACTCTGGAAGTTTTGATAACAAAGAAAAAATTGAATACGCTGTCGATTTAATTAATGAACAAAAAAGTGATGTCATTCTTTTTACGGGCGATATTGTAAATGCTGTTGCGGAAGAAATGGATCCTTGGATTGATACGTTTAAACGCTTAGAAGCGAAAGACGGTTTGTATTCCATCCTTGGAAATCATGATTATGGATATTATGCGTATCGCGATCAAAAAGATATTGACGAAAATCATCGAAAAATAGAAAAAGTACACGAAGCTATTGGTTTTGATTTATTGTTGAATGATAAACGTACGCTAGAACGAAACGGCGAGAAACTACATATATTAGGTGTGGAAAACTGGGGCGCATCACGACATTTTCCAAAACGAGGAAGTTTGCGCAAAGCTGCTGCAGAAGTTGTCGATGGTGAATTCAATATTTTGCTGTCACATGATCCTTCGCACTTTGATTATAAAGAGATGGAGTTTCGAGAAAAAGAAAAAAAAGATCCATCCGTCATCACCGATGAACCCAATATTATCAATTTTGAGAAAAAGATTCAACTTACGTTGGCAGGACATACACATGGAATGCAGTTTGGAATTGAAATTCCGTTCTTAAATTTAAAATGGAGTCCTGCAAAATACAGATATCCGCGTTGGGCAGGATTGTACGAAGAAGCGGGGAAATACTTGCATGTAAACCGCGGATTTGGCGTGTTGGCATTTCCAGGGCGTGTTGGAATTTGGCCAGAAATTACAGTGATAGAGTTGAAAAAACGCAAGAAAGTAGCATAATCGCTAGAAAATAGTACATTTGTAATACTTGATTACTATTTTTTTAAGTAAAAATATAGCAATTCAATAAAAATTAAAACATTCGCTTATGTCAAAATTTGGTGAATTAATTAATGCAAATATTCCAATTCTGTTAGATTTTTATACAGAATGGCATGAACAATCTAAAGCTATGCACGCTGTATTAAGAGATGTAGCAGCTGCGCTGGGCGATAGTGCCAAGGTGATTAAAATTGATGTTGATAAAAATAAAGAATTAGCGGAAGCGTTGCGCGTGAAAGGGCTACCAACACTCATGATTTACAAAGATGGAGAAATGGTTTGGAGGCAAAGCGGCGAGCAAGATGCGAATACACTTATTGGATTGATTTCCGAGCACGTTTAAAATGTTATGCTATCAAACGTATAGCCTAAGTTACTAAAATGCTTCAATACCTTTGGAAGCACATATGTTAGTTTGTTGTATGCTTTCAAACTATCATGAAAAACAATAATACTTCCTGCTTCTGTATGGTTCATTACATAAGCTAGACATTTTTGTGGTGTCAATGCAGTGTCAAAATCACCACTTAATACATTCCACATAATAATTTTATAACCTAATTTTTTAAGCTCTTTTGAAAGTTGAGGTGTGAGTTTTCCGTAAGGCGGACGAAATAAGTTTGTTGAAAGGTTTTGATGTGATTCTAATGCGTTTAAAAGACTTTCTTGTGCTAGTTTAGTGTCTAATATATATCTTGCCTTAGAAACCTTCCAAGCGTTTACGTGGTGCTGAGTGTGATTTCCAATGGCGTGACCTTGCGCAATTACTTCGTTATAAATTGCTGGATGTTTCCGAACATTATCGCCAATGCAGAAAAAAGTTGCTTTTGCGTTGTAAATGGCAAGTTGTTCCAAAACCCAAGGTGTTACTTCGGGAATGGGACCATCATCAAATGTGAGATAGATTTTTTTTTCTGTAATTGAAAACTCCCAAACCAGCGACGGAAATAAGCGTTTGACTAGTTTGGGAGTTTTTGCAGTATACAATTTCATGTGAGTACATTTACTCTTCTAAACCTCTAAAAAGATGTTCAAATAGATCAACATATCCTTGGAATAACATCGTTTCTTTTTCTAATAATTCTTTTTGATCGTTTGCATCAAGCAACTCCACCAAACTTTTATATTTTTCTAAATAGCCATAAATTTCCTCAATGTCATTTGATTGTTGACTGAGCGGAACACTTTTGTAATAATCTAAATATTCTATATATTTTGTTTTCACTTCATTGTAAACAGCGATTGCTTTGTCTGTTTTTCCAATCTTGAAATAACCGTCAATAAAAGGTTCGGTGAAGATGTAATAACCGAAGTATTTGATTGGCATTTTTTCAAGCGTTAAATCTATAATGGTTTCCGCCTTTTCATTTTTGCCTTCTTTCACCAATTGTTCCACCAACTTTGCCAAGTTTGTTCGGTATGAAATACTTTGTCTACGTGTTTGTGGATCGTGGTAAATGTCGTCGCTATCAGAATTACCCCAATCCCATTTCATCACGTTTTCATACATTACCTCTGTATTTACGCGTCCCATATCGTAATTGCTCGGTATTTTTGTTTCAATAGGAACGAGTTTATATACTAAGCCATCTAACTGAAGAAAATCTTTCATCCATATATATTCTGCTTTATCAAAACTTCCACCAGTAAAGTAAATGGGGCGTTTCCAATCGTTTTGATTCAAAATATCCAGCATCATTAAATTGTTTTTGTAAATCGCAGTTTTTGGCAATTCAATATCAATATAATCAACCATTAAATGGCGATCTTCTGGGCTTACATATTTTGCTGCGTTTTCTTTATTTACAGGAACTCTAATTTTGTTTACAGGATAATAAATAAGATCACGTTGACTCGCTGGCATATTCTGATCTTCCACATCATATACTTCATCGAGTAAGTAACCGTATTTGGTTTCTTTTTTATCACTTAAAACCCAATCCATAAATCGATCCAATTCCCAAACAGTACTATCTGAAATAGCCGGATGACGTTCGTAACGAATATAATTTCGCGTTCCATGTCGGTACTGTTTGTGTGTCATTTCAGAAGGAACAGCTTCACTTTCAAACGCTTTTTTCTTCATTTGGTCAATATACCAATCCGTTCCAAGTAAGCTTGTATTAATCGTACGTACATCAGTTCTATAGCCTTCTACGCTTTGTGCATACCAAAGTGCAAATGAATCGTTGTCACCAATGGTAAAAATCATGGCACCCGTATCTTCTTCCATAGAATTTAAGTAGGCTTTTGCTGTAGATTGTGCCGTATAACGGTTGGATCTGTCGTGATCGTCCCAGTTTTGTGAAGCCATTAATAAAGGAACGGCTAATAATGTAACAATGGTAATCACACTTGCAGCAATTTTCCCAGTTATATACGATTTTGCCACGTCAAAAATGGCGTATACTCCATAGCCAATCCAGATGGCAAATACATAGAATGAACCTACCAATGCGTAATCACGTTCTCTAGGCTCAAAAGGCCGTTCGCTCAAGAATATTTTCAAGGCTAGTCCTGTGAATAAGAAGAATACTAATAATATCCAAAATTGTTTTGGTGCTCGCATTAATAAAAATACAAAACCAAGAATTCCGAGAATTAGCGGTAAGAAATAGTACGTATTTCGACCTTTATTGTTTAAAACATCGGATGGAAGATTGTCCTGTGAAGCCCCTAAGTGCATTTCGTCAATAAGCTTAATTCCGCTAATCCAGTCTCCGTGATTGTCCATTTTTCCTTGAATATCATCTTGTCTACCAACAAAATTCCACATAAAATAGCGCCAATACATATAGCCCATTTGGTAATTGAGCAAATACGATAAATTATCACCAAAAGAAGGCGGTAATACATTTATATACTCTCTTACTTTCTTTATGTACTTCTCATAGTCTTCTGCATAAATTTCTCCATTAGCAGCACGCCTTTTAAAATCGTTTATAATTTCAACAATTTGTTTTTCGGAACGGTATTCTGGTTTTATTTCAATATCTAATAATCCGGTGTATTCCATATAATTCACAGCATGTTCAGAACTCCACATACGTGGAAGAAACCCTCTGTGTTTACTATCGGAATTTTGCTTTGCACCTTTCCATTGATTTACAATAGTATATTTGTCTAAAGCTTCATCTTTTTCGTAACGAGGTTTGTCATCTACATACGGCTCGTCTCTATCAAGTCCGCCATAAATATCTGTATACATCGGTCCGTAAAGCACATGATTTTCTGGATATTGCTCTAAGTTGTAATACGCTAACAATAAATGCGCATTTGACGGCTGATTTTCGTTTACGACAATGTCTGAATTCGCACGAATAGGAATCATTAACCACGTAGAGAATCCCATTAAAATAAAGGCCAAACACAATGTGATGGTATTTAACAATCGGTAATTGTGCTTTTTGGTATAATTTAACGCAAAGTAAAACGCGCCAATAAATAACAATCCAGCAATGATATACCCTGAATTAAAAGGCATTCCAAAGGTATTTACGAAGAATACTTCCATCTTCCAGAAAATACTTAATGTTGTAGGTGGAATAAATTTGAATACAAAGAAGAGAACGACCACTGAAATGACATTTGCAATGATAAAACTTTGTATGGTAACTTTTTCGTAATTCTTAAAGTAATAAATCATTCCCAAAGCAGGAATGGTCAATAATCCCATTAAATGAACGCCAAAAGCCAACCCGATAACTAAAGAAATCAAAATCAACCATCTGTCACCTCTTGGTTTGTGCATTTCGTCTGCCCAACGCAATGCCATCCAAAACAGTACAGACATTAAGCAAATAGCCATTGCATACACTTCTGCTTCTACGGCACTAAACCAAAAACTATCAGAAAATGTAAAAGCTAAGGAACCTACCAAACCACTTCCGAGTACTGCGATTTGCTTTCCTTTTGTGAATTCAGACTCATCATCTGTTCCATGAATACTAAGTAAGGAAGCTTTCCGTACTAAATTTGTAATGGACCAAAACATAAAAAGAATGGTAAAGGCGCTCGAAAACACCGATAAGTAATTTACCATAAGGGCAACTTGTTCAGGTCCGGAGGCAAATGTTCCAAAAATAGCACCCATCATTTGATAAAATGGCGCTCCTGGAGGATGACCCACTTGAAGTTTGGCTGCGGTGCTAATATATTCGGCACAATCCCAATAACTAGCGGTAGGTTCTACCGTTAAACTAAAAGTAATCAATGCTATTAAAAAAACTACCCATCCTAAGATGGTGTTCCATTTTTTAAAATCTAGAGAAGTCATGTATTTGCTTTTAATAAGACTAACGGCGAATTTAAGAATTTATCACATAAGAAGTATAATTTTTTAGAAAACGTTAAGAATCATTATTATTTAAAAAATTTAAATAAAATGTTTGGTCGTTTCAAAGTTTGTTTTAAATTTGCAACCGCATTACAGTTTTGGCCCATGGTGTAACTGGCAACACGTCTGTTTTTGGTACAGAAGAGTCTAGGTTCGAGCCCTAGTGGGCCAACAAAAAGCTCCTTTCAATTTGAAAGGAGCTTTTTTCTTTTGTAACCTATTGAAAATTAGGAACTAATTTTAAGTTGAGTTCTGCCAAAATAATCTCTAGTAAATCAATGGAAAGCTTCTCTTAATGCGAATAGAGTTTTTTCTTTTCCTTACTTTCCATAATTCCCATCAAACGAAACAAAAAATTAGTTACTAAAAATATCTTTTCACGTCAAAATGGTTTTCACGCTGTAAGGCTGTTTTTTTTTTAATCATTTTCAGAAAAAACAACATGAACAGTGCTATTATTCGATTTTTATAAACATTTTTTGTTAAAATTTTAACTATAAATATTTTCCAATACAAAGATAATCAGCATTTTAGATTTCTTAACTGTTAATATTGATACGGATATTTGCAATATTAATAGTATTACTATTATATTTGCGTTCGTAAATATTAAAAATAATAAATTTTTGGATAATATTATTGCGATATTTGCACAACACGTACGAGAACGTTTTTAATGTAAAAAATATGGCAGAAAATCAATTATCACCTTGGCGACGTTTTGTTGGCTTGCTTCAGTTAGAGAAAAAAGATATTTTACAAATTCTTTACTATGCTGTTTTCGCAGGAATAGTTGCATTATCACTGCCGCTTGGAATACAGTCTATAATCAACTTAATACAAGGTGCGCAAATATCAACTTCATGGGTTGTATTGGTCGTATTGGTCACTTTAGGAGTTGTTTTTTCAGGTGCATTGCAATTGATGCAACTGCGTATTATAGAAACCATACAGCAACGTATTTTTACACGTGCCTCATTTGAATTAAGTTATCGTTTTCCGAAAATCCGAATGGATGAGTTGCGAAACTATTATCCACCTGAATTGGCAAATCGATTTTTTGACACCTTAACGATTCAAAAAGGATTGTCAAAAATATTGATAGATGTGCCTTCTGCCTTGTTGCAGATATTATTTGCGCTCATTCTACTATCATTCTACCATCCGTTTTTTATCATTTTCGGAATCTTATTGCTGCTTTTAATTTACATCGTATTTAAGTTTACAGCACAAAAAGGATTACAAACAAGCTTAGACGAATCTAAAAATAAATACAAAGTTGCCCATTGGATTCAAGAAGTAGCCAGAACCATGGTAAGTTTTAAGCTTTCTGGAAATACAAGTTTGGCGATAAAAAAGAATGATGTGTTGGTTGCAGAATACTTAAAAGCGCGTGAAAGTCACTTCCGCATATTGGTCATACAGTTTATCCAAATGATTTCGTTTAAAGTATTGGTAACGGCTTCATTACTTTTAATTGGTGGAGCATTGGTGTTGAATCAGGAAATGAATATTGGACAGTTTGTTGCTGCGGAAATCATCATCTTATTAGTAATAGGGTCGGTTGAAAAACTAATTGTTGGGTTAGAATCTTTTTACGATGTACTGACGTCTATTGAAAAACTAGGACAAGTAGTTGACAAAGGTTTGGAAGTGCAAGAAGGTGAAACACCTGATTTTACTGAAGAAATGACGATTGAACTTGACAATGTTTCTTATAAAGTTGAAAATAGAGAGAAGCCAATTTTAAAAGATATTTCCTTAATAATTTCTCCCAAAAAAAGAATTTTAGTGCAAGGAGAAAGTGGTTCTGGTAAATCGAGTTTGTTACGACTCATTGCAGCAGTTGTAACGCCAACAGCAGGAAATATTTATGTGAATAAACATTCAATAGAAAGTTTGCACCCAAATCATTACCGATCGCACTTAGGATTATCACTTTCAGAAGAAACACCTTTTGAAGGAACCATCCGAGAAAACCTAACCTTTGGAAATGAAAATATTACAGATGAGACTATATTTTGGGCATTGGAAAAAGTTGGATTGACACAATTTATAAAAGAACAACCCAAAGGTTTGAAAACCATCTTACATCCAGAAGGAAAACAAATTTCCTATAACATCTCTAAAAAAATAGTACTGGCAAGAGCCATCATCAAAAAGCCAAAAGTATTAATTCTAGAAGATCCATTAGATCAATTCAATGTTGATGAAAGTAATATTATTATTGACTTCTTAACAGATACAGCAAATCCGTGGGCATTAATTGTAGTAAGTAGTAACGAACGTTGGAAAACAGGTTGCGGAGGATTGATAACACTAGATAAGGGAGAAATTAAAAGTCGAAAAGCATGCTAAACATTTCACATAATCAACTCAACAAAAAGGTCGATCTTACGAAGTTCAAATCAGGTAAGTACATCTTTAATAAAAACTATTATAAGCAACTCAATAAGTTTTTATTCACGTTTGCGGTGATCGGAATTATTATACTATTTCTTCCATGGACGCAGAATATTTCTGGGCAAGGTTTAGTGACTACATTACGACCAGATCAACGTCCGCAAACGATTCAATCTCAAATTCCAGGACGTATAGAGCAATGGTTTGTTCGTGAAGGTGATTCTGTGAGAAAAGGTGATACCATTCTTAAAATATCAGAAGTAAAAAGCGAATATTTTGATGATCGATTGGTAGAGCGTACAGGCGATCAAATCAAAGCGAAATCATCTTCTGTAGTTGCCTACAAAGGAAAAATTGGCGCGTTAGAACGACAAGTTTCTGCCTTGCAAAACGAATTAGGCTTAAAATTAGAACAAACAGAAAACAAACTATTACAAGCAAAACTTAAAATTAAAGGAGATAGTATTGATGTGGAAGCGGCACGAATTAATGAAAATATTGCACAGCGTCAGTATGATCGAACGGCTACCTTAGAAAAAGAAGGGTTGAAGGCTGTAAAAGACGTGGAGGAAAAGCGCTTGAAACTCCAAGAGACGCAAGCAAAATTAATTTCGGCTGAAAACAAATACCTAGCTAACAAGAACGATTTACTGAACGCAAAAATAGAATTGTCGCGAACTAAAGCAGCCTATGTAGACAAAATTTCAAAAGCACAAAGTGACATGTTTACAGCGCAATCAAGTCAATTTGATACAGAAGCGCAAGTAACGAAGTTGGAAAACGAATATACCAACTATCAAGTTCGAAACGGATTGCTTTACATTACAGCACCACAAGACGGTTTCATCAACAAGGCCATCAAAGGTGGAATTGGAGAAACCTTCAAAGAAGGTGAAGAATTGGTAGGAATTATGCCAGCAGGTTACGAGTTGGCTGTTGAAAGTTATGTGCGACCAATTGATTTACCATTAATTCACATCGGTGAAAAAGTGCGTGTACAATTTGATGGTTGGCCAGCAATCATATTCAGCGGTTGGCCAAATGTTTCCTACGGAACATACGGAGCAAAAGTGGTTGCGATTGAAAACTTTATCAGCGATAATGGAAAATATAGAATTTTATTGGCGCCAGACGAAGATGATCATGATTGGCCGACGGCAATTCGAGTTGGTTCAGGTGCAAAAACAATTGCATTACTAGACGATGTGCCAATTTGGTTTGAGCTTTGGAGACAACTCAATAGTTTCCCGCCAAATTACTATCAGCCTGAAGAGGGAAATGTACAAGGAAAAACAGCTAAGAAGAAATAACTATGAGATACATTTTTCTAATTTTTGTATTTCTTTTCAGTGGAAATGTCACTGCTCAAATTGAAAATCCATTAGACTCCATCATGTCATTGGATGAATATCTTGGGTATGTAAAAACGTATCATCCTATTGTGAAACAAGCAAATTTGATCATCAACGAAAGTGAAGCAAAATTGCTAAAAGCACGTGGCGCATTTGATCCTAAATTGGAAGTCGATTACGATCGAAAAAAATTCAAGAACACGGAATATTTCGACAAACTCAACGCAACATTTAAAATTCCAACCTGGTATGGAATTGAACTAAAAGCGAATTTTGAAGAAAATACAGGCGAATTTCTGAATCCTGAATTTAATGTGCCAACAGACGGTTTATACAGCGCGGGCGTTTCAGTTTCGTTAGCAAGAGGTTTGTTAATCAACGAGCGAATGGCGATGTTAAAGCAAGCCAAATTGTTCACGCAGCAAGCACAAGTAGATCAGCAATTATTGGTCAACGAAATACTCTATGAAGCAGCAATCACGTACTTTAAATGGTTAAAATCGTATCGAAACAAAGAGGTATATGGGTCATTTTTGTCGAATGCAGCCTTGCGTTTTGACGGAATCAAAGCAAGTTATCGTGAAGGCGAAAGAGCTGCCATTGATACGCTTGAAGCACGATTGACCTTAAATACACGAAAATTAGACTTGGAGAAGGCGCGAATTACCTATGTGAAATCGACCTTGGAGTTGTCTAACTTTTTATGGTTAAATAATAACACGCCTGTAGAATTAAAAGAAACCATTCGTCCAGATGTGACCACTTTTGAACGCATTGATGAAATTTTGAATGTCACCGAATTTGACAATGAAGATTTTGATGTAGAAGCGCATCCAAAAATACAATCACTTAATTTAAAGTATCAAAGTTTACAACTCAACAAACGTTTAAAGCAAAATATGTTATTGCCTAAAATTGACTTACAATACAACTTTTTGTCGCAAACGCCCGATGAAACAGGAACGTTTAATACACAAAACTACAAAGCGGGTTTAAATATCAGTTTTCCATTATTCTTGCGAAAAGAACGCGGAGATGTACGTTTGGCAAAACTAAAATTGCAAGATTTAGAATTTGAACGCACCACAACACGTGTGACGCTCAAAAACAAAATCAATGCGGTTACTCAAGAAATCACTTCGTACGAATTGCAAAACCGACTCACTCAAGAATTGGTAGATGATTATCAAGTAATGCTTCAAGCGGAAGAGCGTAAATTTTTCCTCGGAGAAAGTTCCTTATTCCTTGTCAATTCGCGAGAAGCAAAACTTATAGAAAACAAAATCAAAGCCATTGAGATTGAAAACAAATACTTTATAACGAAAGCCAATTTATTCAATATTATGGCGAATATGTTGTAAGGATATGAAAAAGGAGAAATAAGAAAAGTAAAAAATCCCAATCGAGCAGATTGGGATTTTTTTATGATAATCTTTAAATCTTAAACGTAATCACAGGTCGCAAGGCATGATTGACCAAATCTTCACTAATGCTACCATTAAAAAAATGTGCCAAACCTTGTCTTCCATGTGTGCTCATTCCGATCAAATCGGCATCAATAGATTCAGAAAAATTCAAAATTCCACGCTCAATGGTATCGTCATTATAAATATGTAATTCATACTTCTTAAGGTCCTTAAAGCCAACAATAAAATCTTTCATTTTCTTTTCTGCGGCAGCTGTAGTCACAAAACGATTAGGTGTATTTACAAATAGTAAATGAAGTGTTGCATTAAAAATATTTGCAAAATCGATTGCTTGCTCAAACACCAATTTTTGGTCATTTGTAAAATCGGATGCAAAAACGAAATTGTCCACATTAAACTCATCAATGGCATTCTTTATGACCAAAACGGGCGCGTCAGCCGTACGCACAACTTTTTCTGTATTCGATCCAATAAACATTTCTTTAATGCCAGAAACGCCGCTTGAGCCCATGACCACCAAATCAATATCGTGTTGTCGAATCGCTTGGGTAATTCCATCAAAGGCTTTGTGGGTTTCCACCGTGATTTCTACATTGATATCCTTCATAAAGTCTTGTTCCATCGTTTTCTCAAAACGTTCATGTGCAATCTTCATGAATAACAGCTGTTCGGGGACATTCAAATTGGTGTCTCCTGACAAAAAATGTGAAGGCAGCTCTAACATGTGCATCAAGTAAATAGTAGCATCATTATGTCTAGCTATGGTCGCAGCAACTTTTAAGGCGTATTCTGCTTGATCGGAAAAATCGGTTGGAAGAAGAATTTTTTTCATAGAACTATTGGGTTTTAAGATAATAACTAAAGTTACAAATAAAAATCCTTTGGTAGAATAGTTTTTAAGATTAGAAAAAATGTGTATATTTGCACCGTTATAAGACGAAAAGATAAAAAATGAGGGGACATAAGTCCCCTCTTTTCATACTGAAAAATGTTAAAAGAAAAGGTTCAAACGTTGTTACAGGAAGTGCTTGATGAAGATCAATCACTATTTCTTATCTCTAAGGAAATCACGGCAGGAAACAAAATTGTGATTGTGATTGACGGTGATAATGGAGTTACATTAAGTGACTGCATGAAGGTAAGTCGTAACATAGAGCATAACCTAGATAGAGAAGAAGAAGATTTTTCTTTAGAAGTGTACTCTTCTGGAATTTCAGAAGGAATTACCCACATTCGTCAATATAAAAAAAATGTAGGTAGAAAATTAGAAGTAATCACCAAAGACGACAAAAAAGTAGAAGGTACTTTAGTGGAAACTGATGATGAAAAAATTAAGTTACAATGGAAAGCGCGCGAGCCAAAACCCATTGGGAAAGGTAAAGTAACTGTTCAGAAAGAACAAGAAATACCTTATGGAGATATTATAAAAGCAAAAGTTATGGTAACATTTTAATTAAAGACATGTCATGGAGAATATAGCATTGATTGAGTCGTTTTCGGAATTTAAAGACGACAAGCTTATAGATCGTGTAACGCTAATGGCGATCTTAGAAGATGTTTTTAGAAATGCATTAAAAAAGAAATTTGGATCAGATGATAATTTTGACATCATTATAAACCCTGATAAAGGAGATTTAGAAATTTGGAGGAATAGAATCGTGGTCGCTGATGGAGAAGTAGAAGATCCAAATCAAGAAATTGAATTGACAGCAGCACGAAAAATTGAGCCCGATTTTGAAGTAGGAGAAGATGTTTCTGAAGAAGTAAAGTTGATTGATTTAGGAAGAAGGGCTATCTTAGCATTGCGTCAGAATTTAATTTCTAAAATACACGAACACGACAATACAACGATCTACAAACAGTTTAAGGACTTAGTAGGTGATATATATACAGCTGAGGTACATCATATTAGACACAGAGCTGTGATATTATTAGATGATGAAGGAAACGAGATCGTATTGCCAAAAGAAAACCAAATTCCTTCCGATTTCTTCCGTAAAGGAGAAAACGTACGAGGAATTATTGATAAAGTAGAGCTTAAAGGAAATAAGCCTATGATTATCATGTCGAGAACAGCTCCAGAATTCTTGGAAAAATTATTTGAACAAGAAATTCCAGAAGTTTTTGACGGATTGATAACTGTGAAAAAAGTAGTAAGAATTCCAGGTGAAAAAGCAAAAGTAGCTGTAGATTCTTATGATGATAGAATTGATCCTGTGGGTGCATGTGTGGGAATGAAAGGTTCTCGTATCCATGGAATTGTAAGAGAATTAGGAAACGAAAATATAGATGTAATCAATTATACAACCAATTTGCAACTATATATTACACGTGCCTTAAGTCCAGCAAGAGTAAGTTCATTAAAAATTAATGAAGAAACGAAGCGTGTTGAAGTATTCTTAAAACCAGAAGAAGTTTCAAAAGCAATCGGAAAAGGTGGATTTAACATTCGATTAGCAGGACAACTTACAGGATATGAAATTGATGTATATCGTGAAGGTGCTGAAGAAGATGTTGAATTAACAGAATTCTCAGATGAAATTGAAGCTTGGGTAATTGAAGAATTTAAGAAAATTGGTTTAGATACTGCAAAAAGTGTATTAGATCAAGAATTGGACTTCCTTGTAAAGCAAACCGATTTAGAGGAAGAAACCGTTGGGGAAGTAATACGAATTCTAAAAGAAGAATTTGAAGATTAATAAAAAAGCAATTTTTTATATAAAAAGAGGGTAAAATTTAAAATAGCTTATGGCTGAAGAGAACAAAATAAGGCTTAGTAAAGTACTACGCGAATTAAACATTTCGATCGATAGAGCTGTCGACTTTTTAACACAGAAAGGACATGCTGTGGAAAAAAGACCGACGACTAAAATATCGCGCGAAATATACAATGTGCTACTTGACGGTTTTCAAACTGACAAGAGTAAAAAAGTGGCTTCTAAAGAGCTGGGAGAAGAGAAAAGGAAGGAGAAAGAAGCACTAAGAGAACAACTTGTTAAAGAACAAGAAGAAGCGCAACGAGTAAAAGATGAGCGTGAAAAAGTAGTGCGTGCAAAAGCAAACTTATCTGGACCGAAAACGATTGGTAAAATAGATCTAAACCCTCAAAAAGACAAATCGGAATCGGTAAAAGAAGAAGTTGTAAAAGCACCAGAAGTACCTGTTCAACCTGTTCAAGAAACGCCTAAGCCAGAAGCGCCTAAAGTAGCAGAGAAACAAGAAGAGTCTAAAAAAGTAGAAGCGCCAGTAAAAACTGAAAAAGAAAGTCCAGTTGTTTCTAACAGACCTTCATTCTCAAAGCCTAAGCAAGTTCAAAAAATTGATCTAAAGCCTAAAAAGGAAGAAACGCCTGTTGTTGTTCCTGCGAAAGCACCTGTTGCTCCAGCTGCTGAAACAAAAACAGAAGAATCTGCGGAGCCTGAAAAAAAGACATTAGAGACGAAATACCAAAAACTTTCTGGTCCAAAAATGACAGGTCAAAAAATTGACTTGACACAATTTAATAAAGCCAAAAAGAAAAAAGAAGATAGTAAAAAAGAATCCGAAGCTGATAAAAGAAAGAAGCGTAAGCGTATTTCAAAAACAGGTGCAGGAGGAAACAACAATAATACCAACACGAACCGTCCAGCAACTGGAAATAGAGCTCCAGGAAACAGAGCCCCAGCAGGAAATCGTGGAGGAACAAATCGTCGCGGACCTGTAGTTCGTAAAGCACCTTTAGCTAAAGTTGAGCCTACGGAAGAAGAAGTGCAAAAACAAGTGCGTGAAACGCTTGAAAAACTTCAAGGGAAAAGCAGTAAGTCGAAAGGATCAAAATATCGTAGAGATAAAAGAGATGTTCGTAGACTGAAAAATGAAGAAGATTTAGAACAACAAGAAGCAGAAAGCAAAGTATTAAAAGCAACAGAATTTGTAACTGTTGGTGAACTTGCTACCATGATGGATGTTGGAATCAATGAAATCATCTCTAAATGTATGATGCTTGGAATCATGGTAACCATGAACCAGCGTTTGGATGCAGATACGCTAACAATAGTAGCGGAAGAGTTTGGATTTACAGTTGACTTTGTTGCAGCAGATATTGAAGAAGCAGTCCAAGAAGAAGAAGATGCACCAGAAGATTTAAAACCAAGAGCACCGATTGTTACCGTAATGGGGCACGTGGATCATGGTAAAACATCCTTACTAGATTACATTCGTAAAGAAAATGTAATTGCAGGAGAATCTGGTGGAATCACACAACATATTGGAGCTTATGGAGTAATGTTAGAAGGTGGTCAGCGAATCACATTCTTAGATACACCTGGTCATGAGGCCTTTACAGCAATGCGTGCACGTGGTGCGCAAGTAACAGATATTGCTATTATTGTAATTGCAGCGGATGATGATGTAATGCCACAAACAAAAGAAGCTATCAGTCACGCACAAGCGGCTGGAGTTCCTATCATATTTGCTATTAACAAAATTGATAGACCAACATCAAATCCTGAAAAAATTAAAGAGAAACTAGCAAGTATGAATTTACTTGTAGAAGATTGGGGAGGGAAAATTCAATCACATGATATCTCTGCAAAAACAGGTTTAGGAGTTGGTGACTTACTTGAAAAAGTATTGCTAGAAGCAGAATTATTAGAGCTTAAAGCAAACCCAGATAAACATGCCGTAGGAACTGTCGTAGAAGCATTCTTAGACAAAGGGCGTGGATACGTATCCACAATTCTTGTGCAAAACGGAACCTTGAAAATTGGTGATTACCTATTGGCTGGAAAGCAAAGTGGTAAAATCAAAGCAATGTTTGATGAGCGTGGGAAAAAAGTTGAAGCAGCCAATCCGTCAACGCCAGTATCTATACTTGGATTAGATGGAGCGCCACAAGCAGGTGATAAATTCAATGTCTTTGAAGACGAAAAAGATGCCAAGCAAATTGCTGCAAAACGTACGCAACTGCTTCGTGAGCAATCTGTTCGTACTACACGTCGTACCACATTAGGTGATATTGGTAGAAGAATCAAAATTGGAGACTTTAAAGAATTAAACATTATCCTAAAAGGAGATGTGGATGGTTCGGTAGAAGCCTTAACAGATTCATTCCAAAAACTATCTACGGAAGAAATTGAAGTGAAAATCATTCACAAGGGCGTGGGAGCCATCACGGAAAGTGATGTATTATTAGCAAGTGCTTCAGATGCAATCATTATCGGATTTAATGTGAGACCAGCAGGAAATGCAAGAATGGTTGCCGATAAAGAAGAAATCGATATCCGTATGTACTCTATCATCTATGATGCTATCAATGATGTGAAAGATGCTATGGAAGGATTGTTGTCTCCAGTAATGAAAGAAGAAATCACAGGAAATGCTGAAATTAGAGAAACGTTCAAAATCTCTAAAATTGGTACCATTGCGGGATGTATGGTGACGGATGGTAAAATATTCAGAAACTCCAACATTCGATTAATTCGTGATGGAGTTGTAATCTATACAGGGGAATTATCTTCTTTAAAACGTTTCAAAGATGACGTAAAAGAAGTAAGTAAAGGGTACGATTGTGGATTGCAAGTGAAAAATTACAATGACATCCAAGAAGGTGATATTGTAGAAGCTTTCCAAGAAGTAGCTATAAAGAAAAAGTTGAAATAATACTTAGATATAATCAAACTAAAAAGGATCGCACATTGCGATCCTTTTTTTTTATAATTTTTTCCAATTCTTTTGAAAGTGTTGCTATGGAAGAGTTTTTAAGACATTTTTATGAGACCATCATGCTTTTGTCAATTGCTATGATCAAGAAAATTATTTTGGTGAGCATAAAAAATGTAATTATAAAGCCTGTTTTTTTTAGGTAGTTACTATTTAGTCTTTATTCTACAATCTAACAGCGCAGCGGTCTTTTGTCGGACAGCAATTAATTTCCTTAACCTATTTCTTCTTCTTTAATGGTGAAAAAATAAAAGCATTTGGAAACGTTTCTCTAACCTCTAACAAATAACGATCTGCTTCTAAGCTCGTTCTAAAATCGCCTACCCAAACTTTATAATTTGGTGTTTCAAACTTAATAGTCACAGAAATATCACTGTATTTAGATTCAAATTTTGACTTTGATCGCTCCGCATTTTTAAGGTTTCCATTAAAAATTTGAATCTTAAAGCGCTTATCATTATCTGTTTCTTTGTTAATTTCTTTCTGATATGTAAGTAATTTATCAATTTTTGGGTCTTTCGAAATGTTAATTTCTCCTTGTTGTGCACTCACAACTCCCGTGTAAAAAAATGCCGTTACGGCAAAAATGGTGATCTTTTCTAAAGCTAAAAATCTCATAATGAATACAATTTTATACAAATGTAAAATATACTAACGAACTTCAACACACAAATGTTATTTAGAATAACTATAAATTACAAATTAACAGTTCAGTAACATTTCCCAAATTAAACGCTATTTGTATTTTTGCTCAAATTTGGAATCAGCATGAAGGTCTAAGATAAAATTAACTTAGAAAAAACCATGCCAAATTAAGAAGACTTTAAAATATGAAAAAGGTGAATCGCCGTAATTCAATTTCAAGAATTTTAGGAATCGCGTTAGCGCTAACGCTAGCATTTTCAACCTCACTCTTCGCTCAAGAAGGAGATGTGACGGCTGGAAAAGCGTTGTTCAATGCCAACTGTGCTGCTTGTCACAAATTAGACTCAAAGTCAACCGGACCGATGTTGCGTAACATTGAAGCGCGTTTGGCAGAAGAAGAAGGTTTAGATAGAGAATGGCTGTATAAGTGGATTAAAAACAGCTCAGCCTTGATTAAATCAGGTGATAAATATGCTGTAAAGGTATTTGAGGCTAATAATAAGAGCATCATGACGGCTTTTCCTCAGTTAAGTAATAAGCAAATAGATGATATCTTAGCGTATACAGCTGCGCCGTCACCTGAGCCAGTAGATCCGTGCATTGCTAATCCTGAATTGTGTAAAGGTGGAAAAGATACCAGTGGAGGTTTCTCAAATCAAATGGTGCTTTGGGCATTAATCGTTTTATTCGGTTTACTGGCGTTAGGATTATTCTTAGTAAACAAAACACTTCGAAAATTTGCCGTAGCTAATGGAACGTTGGTTGAAGAAGAAGCAAAAGGAACGCCAATATGGAAAGCGTTTGTTCAAAATCAATTCTTGGTAATCGTTGCCACCATATTCTTCTTGCTAGGATCTGCGTACTTTGGATATGGATATTTAATGCAAGTTGGAATCGATCAAGGATATCAGCCAATTCAGCCAATTCACTTCTCACACAAAATTCACGCAGGAGACAACAAAATAGAATGTAAATACTGTCACTCGTCAGCGAGAGTAAGTAAGCATTCAGGAATTCCAGCGCTAAATATCTGTATGAACTGTCACATGAACATCAATGAGTACAACGGAGAAACTTCTGCAAAATACTCTAAAGAGTTCTATGACAATGAAATCAAAAAAATATATGAAGCAACAGGTTGGGATGCGGCAACAAGAACGTATTTAAATGAGCCAAAGCCAGTAAAATGGGTGCGTATTCATAACTTGCCAGACTTTGTGTATTTCAATCACTCGCAACACGTTGAAGTGGCTGGTGTTGATTGTCAAAAATGTCACGGAGAAATACAAGAAATGGAAATTGTTGAGCAGTATGCACCATTAACAATGGGTTGGTGTATCAACTGTCACAGAGATACAGATGTGAGTTTTAAGGGTAATGCGTATTACGATAAAATTCACGAGCAGTTAAAAGAAAAGTATGGTGTTGAATCATTCAAAGCGTCTCAAATGGGAGCTTTAGAATGTGGAAAATGTCACTATTAATATTAATTAAGAAGCTAATTTTATATATATAACATGGCATCAAACAAAAAATACTGGAAAAGTGTTGAGGAGTTAAATGAGAATAGCTCCATTGTTGACGCACTTAGACAGAATGAGTTTGTGGAAGCGATTCCGGTAGATGAATTCTTAGGAGATAAAGAAACCTTAGCGTCTTCTTCTACTTCTCGTAGAGACTTTCTTAAATATGTTGGTTTTAGTACAGCAGCAGCTACATTAGCAGCCTGTGAAGGGCCAGTAATCAAATCAATTCCTTATGTAGTGCAACCAGAAACTATTGTTCCTGGAGTTGCTGACTACTACGCGACAACAATCGCAGATGGATATGATTTTGCAAGTATCTTAATTAAAACAAGAGAAGGTCGTCCAATCAAAGTTGAAAACAACAAAGACGCAGCTGTAAAAGGAAGTGCAAATGCAAGAGTTCACGCATCTGTACTATCTTTATATGATAGCCTACGAGTAAAACAACCAAAAATAGCGGGTGTTGATGCTTCTTGGGAAACATTAGATGCAGAAGTTGGACAGAAACTAAATCAAATCAGTGCTTCTGGAAAGCAACTAGTAGTATTAACACAAACTTTTGCGAGCCCTTCAACGGCTAAATTAGTTGGAGAATTCAAAGCGAAATATGGCAATGTAACGCATGTAGTATATGATGCAATATCAGAATCTACTGCCTTAGATGCTTTCGAAGCTACGTATGGTGAAAGAGGATTAGTTGACTATGACTTTTCAAAAGCAGCAGTAATTGTATCTGTCGGAGCTGATTTCTTAGGAGACTGGCAAGGTGGTGGATATGATGATGGCTATGCTAAAGGTAGAATTCCTGCTGGAAAGCAAGGTCATAAGAAAATGTCAAGACACATTCAGTTTGAATCAAACATGACATTATCAGGAGCAAATGCTGACAAGCGTGTTCCGTTATCACCTTCTGATCAAAAAGTTGCTTTGGCAAAAATCTATGCAGGAGTTACTGGAAACAGTGTTTCGGGTAGAAAATTGTCTGACAAAGCGGAAGATGCCATTGCAAAAGCAGTTGGTCAAATAAAACAAGCAGGCTCAAAAGCGGTGGTTGTATCTGGAATTAATGATGTGGATGCGCAAAGTTTAGTCTTAGCAATCAACGAAGCATTAAGCAGTGAAGCTTTTGATAAAGATGCACCACGTAAAATAAGACAAGGAAATGACAAAGCCGTAGCAAAACTAATCAGCGATATGAAAGCTGGTACTGTTGGTGGAATCATTATGGCTGGAGTAAATCCGGTATATACATTAGCGAATGGGGACGAATTTGCAGAAAGCTTAAAAACGTTAGACTTAGCGGTTACATTCACAACAAAAGAAGACGAAACAGCATTGCATACAAAATATGTAGCTGCTGCTCCACATTACTTAGAATCTTGGGGAGATGTAGAAATGAAAAAAGGTCATTACAGTGTAATGCAGGCTACCATTCGTCCATTATTTGATACAAGACAATTTCAAGACGCTTTATTAAAGTGGACTGGAAACGAAAAAACATATTACGAGTATATCAAAGAAGTTTGGTCAACAAGCATCTTAAGTCTTGGAACTTCATGGAACAAAGCGGTTCATGACGGTGTATACAAAACGAGCATGACTATTGGCTTGGCTGAGGAAGCAACAGATGCTATCGAAGCTTCAGAAGGCGAAGAAACTGAAGTTACTAGTGTAGATGCAAGTTCACAAGCTAGAAAATTAGCGGGAACACCAGCCGCTTCAGGAATGGAGTTGGTATTGTATGCTAAAACGGGTATGGGAGACGGACAACAAGCAAACAATCCTTGGTTGCAAGAATTTCCAGATCCAATCACAAGAGCTTCTTGGGATAACTACTTAACCGTTTCACAAGCTGATGCAACAACATTAGAGTTGAAAAACTGGAATGTTGCCAATGGTGGATTAAATGGTACGTATGCAAGCATCACCGTAAATGGTGGTGAACCAATGAAAGTACCGGTAATCATTCAGCCAGGACAAGCGCAAGGAACCGTTGGTTTAGCACTTGGTTATGGTAAAAAAGCTGGAATCAAAGAAGAAATGCAAACAGGTGTAAACGCCTATAAAGTTTACAACAATTTCAATACAGTTCAAAATGTTTCAATTACTTCGGCTGGCGGAGAGCATGAATTTGCGTGTGTTCAGTTGCACAATACCTTAATGGGTAGAGGTGATATCGTAAAAGAAACCACCTTAGAGATATTTAATACCCGTAATAAAAATCAATACGGGGACTTTCTGTTCAATGAAAAACCAAAGGTGTCTAAAGATCATGCAATGATTAATGCGACAAGCAAGGATGCAGACATGTGGACTGAATTTGACCGTTCTATTGGACATCACTTTAACTTATCAATTGACTTAAACGCTTGTACAGGTTGTGGTGCATGTGTAATAGCATGTCACGCTGAAAACAATGTGCCAGTCGTTGGTAAAACAGAAGTAAGAAGAAGTAGAGATATGCACTGGTTGCGTATTGACAGATACTACTCTTCTGAGGATACATTCTCAGAAGATGTTCATAAAAAGGAAAATTTCGAAGGATTAGGAGTTGGAAACTATGTGTTTGGAGATGGACAAGGAAATGGATCACTTTCTGGATTTGCTCAATTAGAAAATCCAGCGGACAATCCGCAAGTAGCATTCCAGCCTGTAATGTGTCAGCACTGTAACCATGCTCCATGTGAAACAGTTTGTCCTGTTGCGGCAACATCACACGGTAGACAAGGTCAAAACCACATGGCGTATAACCGTTGTGTAGGAACACGGTATTGTGCAAACAACTGTCCATACAAAGTGCGTCGATTCAACTGGTTCTTATACAATAAGAATGATGAATTTGATTACCACATGAATGACGATTTAGGTCGCATGGTATTAAATCCTGATGTAGTGGTACGTTCGCGTGGTGTGATGGAAAAATGTTCTATGTGTATTCAAAAAACACAAAAAACAATCTTGGATGCAAAACGTGATGGAAGACCAATCAAAGATGGTGAATTCCAAACGGCTTGTTCTGCGGCATGTAGTTCAGGAGCAATGACATTCGGTGATATCAATGATAAAGAAAGCAAAGTAGCTGAATTATTAGAAGATGATCGTATGTATCACCTACTTGAGCACGTAGGAACGAAGCCAAACGTACAATATCACGTGAAGGTTCGAAATACAAAAGAAGTATAAAAAAGAGAATTAATAAGAAACAATTATAAACGGATTATGGCGTCGCACTACGAAGCACCTATAAGAAAACCCTTAGTAACGGGAGACAAATCATATCACGATGTAACTCTTGATATCGTCGCTCCTGTAGAAGGAAAAGCAAATAAGCAATGGTGGATAGTATTCTCAATTGCTTTACTGGCATTCCTCTGGGGAATTGGATGTATTATTTATACAATTTCTACTGGAATTGGAGTTTGGGGTCTGAACAAAACAGTTGGTTGGGCTTGGGACATTACAAACTTTGTTTGGTGGGTTGGTATTGGTCACGCAGGAACATTGATTTCTGCAGTACTATTATTATTCCGTCAAAAATGGAGAATGGCAATTAACCGTTCTGCGGAAGCAATGACCATTTTCTCAGTAGTACAAGCAGGATTATTCCCAATCATTCACATGGGACGACCTTGGTTGGCATATTGGGTATTACCAATTCCAAACCAATTTGGATCGCTATGGGTAAATTTTAACTCACCACTACTTTGGGATGTATTTGCAATCTCTACGTATCTATCAGTATCATTAGTATTCTGGTGGACAGGATTACTTCCTGATTTTGCAATGATTAGAGATAGAGCCGTAAAACCGTTCCAAAAGAAAATATACAGTTTGGTAAGTTTCGGTTGGAGTGGACGTGCAAAAGATTGGCAACGTTTTGAAGAAGTATCCTTGGTATTAGCTGGTTTAGCAACACCATTAGTACTTTCGGTACATACCATTGTATCGTTTGACTTCGCAACGTCTGTAATACCAGGATGGCATACAACCATCTTCCCACCATACTTTGTGGCAGGTGCAGTATTCTCAGGATTTGCTATGGTAAACACCTTGTTAATTATTATGAGAAAAGTGTGTAATATGGAAGACTATATTACATTACAACACATCGAATTAATGAACATCGTCATCATGATTACGGGTTCTATTGTTGGATGTGCATACATAACAGAGTTATTCATCGCTTGGTATTCTGGAGTAGAATACGAACAATATGCGTTCTTAAACAGAGCAACTGGTCCTTACTGGTGGGCATATTGGGCAATGATGACATGTAACGTGTTCTCTCCACAATTTATGTGGTCTAAAAAATTAAGAACAAGTATCATGTTCTCTTTTATCATCTCTATTGTTGTAAACATTGGAATGTGGTTTGAGCGTTTCGTAATTATCGTAACATCATTACACAGAGATTACCTTCCATCATCATGGACGATGTTTTCGCCAACGTTTGTTGATATAGGAATATTTATAGGTACGATCGGATTCTTCTTTGTATTGTTCTTGCTATACTCTCGAACATTCCCTGTAATTGCACAGGCAGAAGTAAAATCAATCTTAAAATCATCAGGAGAAAATTATAAAAAACTAAGAGACGGTAACCATGAGTAATAAAGTAATACAAGCAATGTATACCGATGATGATGTACTAATGGCAGCAGTCAAAAAAGTACGACAAGAAAATCATCATATCGAGGAAGTATTTACACCATTTCCTGTACATGGACTAGATAAAGCAATGGGACTTGAGCCTACGCGACTTGCAATTACAGCATTCATGTACGGATGTGTTGGATTGGCAGTTGCCATCGTCATGATGAATTATATCATGATTACCGATTGGCCACAAAACATTGGTGGAAAACCAAGTTTTAGTTACTTAGAAAACATGCCAGCATTCGTGCCAATTATGTTCGAACTTACGGTATTCTTTGCAGCGCATTTAATGGTAATTACATTCTACCTAAGAAGTAGATTATGGCCGTTTAAAGAAGCTGAAAACCCAGATCCAAGAACAACAGACGATCACTTCTTAATGGAAGTATCAGTTCACGGAAATGAAGATGCATTAAAAGCACTGTTATTAGAAACAGGAGCTACTGAAATTAAAGTCACTGAAAAGCACTAATAAGAATTATGAAAAGCCTTATAAAAATAGGAGTCGTTTTTGGAGCAGCGTTGCTAATGACTTCATGCTTTAATAAATCGCAGCCAAATTATCAATATTTTCCAAATATGTATGAGCCTGTAGGATATGAAGCTTACCAAGAGGTAAACGGAGTTCCGTACGGAGGATTCGAATCAAAAATGGAAGCACAAATTCCTGCGGAAGGAAGTGTAAAAAGAGGTTGGTTGCCTTATGAGTATGATAATACAAATGAAGGATATGAAGCTGCTAAAGCTGAATTGAACTCTCCATTAGAAACGACAGAAGAAAACTTAGCTGACGGAAAAGAATTGTACGGAATTTATTGTGCAGTATGCCATGGTAACAAAGGTGACGGACAAGGAATTCTTGCAACGCGTGAAAAATTCTTAGGAATTCCTAAATACAATGACCCAGCTAGAGCAATCACAGAAGGGAGCATTTACCATGTACTTATGTACGGTAAAAACAACATGGGATCACATGCAAGTCAATTAGATACAAAAGAACGCTGGCAAGTTGCTCAGTACGTATTAAAATTGAAAGCTGAATTAAAATAGACCAATAACGATATAGAATTATATACAATGTATACGTTTTCAAATAGATTAAGACTTTTTGCAATTATTTCCTTTGTACTTGGAGCTATCATGGTAGGAGTAAGCCTTGCTAGTGTACCAGGTTCAGTAGAAGAGATGAAAGCTCACGAAGCTGCTCATGGCGATCACGGACATGGTGCAGAACATGCTGATGATAGTAAAACAGCACATCACGATGATCACAAAACGGATGCGGCACATGCAACCACCGATCATCATGGTGATGAAAAAGCACATGACGACGCACATGCTTCAACGGATGCTCATGGAGCTGATGCTGGTCACCACGATTCAGCACATGCAGATGAACACAAATTACAACAATTACAAAACAAGCCTTGGGCAGCAATCTATATTGCGGCATTCTTCTTTATGATGATATCGCTTGGGGTTTTAGCATTCTATGCAATACAACGTGCAGCACAAGCAGGTTGGTCTCCAGTACTATTCAGAGTTATGGAAGGAATCACAGCATACATCATTCCTGGAACAATTAGTATCATTGCGTTACTATTTATTTCTGGTATATTACATTGGAATCATTTATTCCATTGGATGGATCCAGAATTAGTAAGAGAAGGTAGCCCAACGTATGACAAGTTAACCGTTGGAAAACAAGCATGGTTAAACGTGCCTTGGTTCTTAATCAGAGCAGTTATATACAGTACTATTTGGATTGCATATCGTCAAATCTCTCGTCGTTTATCATTACGTCAAGATGAAGCTACGGATAACAGCAACTTCAAGAAAAACTTTAGACTAGCAGCTGCATTTTTAGTATTATTCCTAATTTCTGAATCTTTGATGTCTTGGGATTGGATCATGTCTTTCGATCACCACTGGTTTAGTACACTATTCGGATGGTACGTATTTGCAAGTATGATTGTATCTGGAGTTACAGTAATTGCTTTGGTGACCATATACCTTAAATCAAGAGGATTTTTAGAATATGTAAACGACAGTCACTTACACGATTTAGCAAAATTCATGTTCGGTTTCAGTATTTTCTGGACCTACTTATGGTTCTCTCAATTTATGTTAATCTGGTACTCAAACATTCCAGAAGAAGTAACTTACTTTATCACGAGAATTGAAGATTATAATTTACCATTCTTCGGAATGCTTGCATTGAACTTAATATTCCCATTACTAATCTTAATGAATAGTGATTACAAACGATTAAATTGGATTATAGTAATTGCAGGAATTGTGATCTTATTTGGTCATTACATAGATATATTCAATATGGTGATGCCAGCGACAGTTGGGCCACATTGGTTCATTGGAATGCCGGAAATAGGAGCAATATTACTATTCTTAGGAATATTCATCTATGTGGTGTTCACAACACTCACAAAAGCACCATTATTGCCTAAACGAAATCCGTTTATTGAAGAAAGTAAACAATTTCATTATTAATTAATTCAAAACAGTATAAAATAAGATGACTACTGGTTTACTAACGATTATAGTACTTATCCTCATTGCAATCGCAATTTGGCAGCTGACAAAGATATTTGACTTATCACAGGCGAAAGCTGATAATTCTCAAGTAGCGAATGACAAGGATAACAATGTCAACGGATACCTCATGATGGGATTCTTGATGTTCATATACGTTATCACAATCGTATGTTTCGTGAAATGGGGCGATTTACCATTAATTGGCAATTCGGCATCAGAACATGGATCTACTGTAGATACATTAATGATCATATCGATGATATTGATCTTCTTTGTGCAAACACTTACACAAGCATTACTTCACTACTTTGCATTCAAATACCGAGGGAAAGAAGGAAGAAAAGCATTGTACTACGCTGATAACGACAAACTTGAATTTATTTGGACAATCATTCCCGTAATTACATTAGCAGGTTTAATTCTTTATGGATTATTTACTTGGAATGAAATCATGGATGTAAACATGGATGATGATCCAATTGTAGTTGAATTATACGCACAACAGTTTAACTGGAAAGCTAGATATGCTGGAAAAGATAATGTCTTAGGAAAAGCAAACGTTCGTTTAATTGACTTAGGAGATAATCCTAATATCTTAGGGTTAGACAGAGAAGATGTATATGCACAAGATGATATCATTACGCAAGAATTGCACTTACCTGTAGGTAAAAAAGTAGTTTTCAAAATGCGTTCTCAAGATGTATTACACTCAGCTTATATGCCACACTTTAGAATGCAGATGAACTGTGTTCCAGGTATGATTACTGAATTTGCAATGATTCCAAACAAAACAACGGAGGAAATGCGTGATACGCAAAAAATCACAAACAAAGTGAGACGTATCAACGATATCAGAGCAGCGAAAAGTGAAAAACTAATAGCAGAAGGAGAACAACCTTTAGAAGCTTATGAGTTCGATTATTTATTACTTTGTAACAAAATTTGTGGTGAATCTCACTATAACATGCAAATGAAAGTAATCGTAGAAAGTCAAGAAGACTACGATAAGTGGATAGCTGAACAAGCAACTTTCGGGAAAAAGGAACAATAAAAAAATAATTAAAAGATACAATATATAAGATATGTCAGCAACAGCAGTACACGCAGAAGATCACGGACACGACGATCACGGACATCATCACAAAGAAACTTTCGTGACTAAATACATCTTTAGTCAGGATCATAAAATGATTGCCAAGCAGTACTTAATTACAGGTACCATCATGGGAGTTATAGGTGTTATGATGTCTATATTTTTCCGTATGCAAATTGCATGGCCAAAAGAATCGTTCACCATCTTTGAAATATTCTTAGGTAACTGGGCACCAGATGGTGTATTAAGTGCAGATAAATACTTAGCATTAGTTACGATTCACGGTACCATCATGGTATTCTTTGTGTTAACGGCAGGATTAAGTGGTACATTTAGTAACTTGCTAATTCCATTGCAAATTGGAGCACGTGATATGGCTTCAGGATTCCTAAACATGATATCATATTGGTTATTCTTTATATCCACGGTAATCATGTTATTATCATTGTTTGTAGAAGGTGGAGCAGCATCCGCAGGTTGGACTATTTATCCACCACTAAGTGCATTACCACAAGCAATCTCAGGTTCAGGATTAGGAATGACACTCTGGTTAGTATCGATGGCAATATTCATTGCATCCTCGTTACTTGGTTCATTAAACTATATTGTTACGGTCATCAACCTTCGTACAAAAGGAATGTCTATGACAAGATTGCCATTAACAATTTGGGCATTCTTTGTAACGGCAATCATTGGTGTAGTTTCGTTCCCAGTATTATTATCAGCAGCATTACTCTTAATATTCGATAGAAGTTTCGGAACCTCGTTCTACCTATCAGACATATTCATACAAGGAGAAGTATTACACTATCAAGGTGGTTCGCCAGTATTATTTGAACACTTATTCTGGTTCTTAGGACATCCTGAAGTATACATTGTATTACTTCCAGCATTAGGAATTACCTCAGAAGTCATTGCGACGAATTCTCGAAAACCCATCTTTGGATATCGAGCCATGGTTGCATCTATCTTAGCAATTGCCTTCCTATCAACAATTGTTTGGGGTCACCACATGTTTATCTCAGGAATGAATCCATTCTTAGGATCTGTATTTACATTTACAACACTATTAATTGCAATACCTTCAGCGGTAAAAGCATTTAACTATATCACTACGCTCTGGAAAGGGAATTTACAGTTAAACCCAGCGATGTTATTCTCTATCGGATTAGTATCAACGTTCATTACAGGAGGTTTAACAGGGATTATCTTAGGAGATAGTACACTAGATATCAACGTACACGATACCTACTTCGTAGTAGCGCATTTCCACTTAGTAATGGGAATCTCTGCACTATACGGAATGTTTGCAGGAATCTATCATTGGTTCCCAAAAATGTTTGGAAGAATGATGAACAAAAACTTAGGATATGTTCACTTTTGGGTAACTGCTATCTGTGCGTATGGAGTATTCTTCCCAATGCACTTTATCGGAATGGCAGGATTGCCAAGACGTTACTATACAAACTCTGAATTCCCGTTATTCGATGATTTAGCAGATGTAAACGTAATCATTACATTATTTGCAATAGTTGGTGGAGCATTCCAGTTAGTATTCTTATACAACTTCTTTGGTAGCATCTTCTTCGGAAAGAAAGCGCCTCAGAACCCATGGAGATCTAACACATTAGAATGGACAGCACCTGTAGAGCACATGCACGGAAACTGGCCAGGAGAAATTCCTCATGTTCACCGTTGGGCTTATGATTACAGCAAACCAGGTCATGATGATGATTTTGTTCCGCAAAACGTTCCAATGAAAGACGGAGAAGAAGAAATGCATCACTAAAATCTCCATGAAAATGGAGATCTCATGAAAACGAAGATCCCGCGAAAACGAAGATCTTATGAAAATGAAGATCTCATAAAAACGGAAATCTAAAAATACTATATAAAAAAAGAGTCGCTTAAATATAAGCGACTCTTTTCTTTTAAAATAATTTACAGCGCATAGCAATACTGTCCTTGTCTTGATCCACTCGTAAATACACAATAGGAATTGTAAGCACTTATGCAGTGGCAATACGAAGGACAATAAACACCATTGCAATTTTGTGCTACGGGTATTCTAATTCCTCCATTAACTTCTTGTTGTTTCTTTTTAGACAACGTTTCAACGCCCTCTAAATTTAAAATGGTTTTTAACATGATTAAATAATTTTTGGTTATATGTAGTATAATATTCATATTGCATAGGTTAATGCAAAATATAGCATGTTAATTGTGAGAAAATTTATAATAAATGCACGCTTAACTATATGCAAAGCAACCTTGCATTCATCATGTCTTTATGGTCTTTTTCTCTTATCTTTGTTTCGAAAGCTTAGCATAATTAGAGCTATACTTATGTATTTTCTCAATTATAGACATATATGAACGAAAACTTAAATCCAAATAGCGAAAACTATTCTCCAGAAGAATTAGATGTTGAAAAGGCACTACGACCGCTATCCTTTGAAGACTTTACAGGGCAAGATCAAGTATTAGAAAATCTTCAAATCTTTGTACAAGCAGCAAACCTTCGTGAAGAAGCACTCGATCATACACTTTTTCATGGACCTCCAGGCTTAGGAAAAACAACACTCGCACACATTCTAGCCAATGAATTGGGTGCCAGTATCAAAGTAACTTCTGGACCTGTACTAGACAAGCCAGGCGATTTAGCAGGCTTACTCACAAATTTAGAGGAACGCGATGTATTATTCATAGATGAAATACACAGACTCAGTCCAATTGTAGAAGAATATCTCTACTCTGCAATGGAAGATTATAAAATTGACATCATGATTGAATCTGGACCAAATGCCAGAACGGTTCAAATCAATCTCAATCCATTTACACTCATAGGCGCGACTACGCGTTCAGGATTACTAACAGCACCCATGCGCGCACGTTTTGGAATTGCAAGCCGATTACAATACTATTCAACGGAATTACTATCAACTATCATACAGCGAAGTGCGCAAATACTCCATGTGCCAATAGGAATGGAAGCAGCGATAGAAATTGCAGGAAGAAGTCGTGGAACACCGCGTATAGCAAATGCATTATTACGTAGAGTACGTGACTTTGCACAAATCAAAGGAAACGGAACCATAGATATAGAAATTGCACGATTCAGTCTAAAAGCATTAAATGTTGATGCGTACGGTTTGGATGAAATGGACAATAAAATTTTATCAACCATCATAGACAAATTCAAAGGTGGCCCAGTTGGAATCACAACCATTGCAACGGCTGTTTCTGAAAGTAGCGAAACGATTGAAGAAGTATACGAACCATTTCTCATTCAACAAGGATTCATCATGCGAACGCCGAGAGGAAGAGAAGTCACGGAACTCGCTTACAAACATTTGGGAAAAATAAAAGGTGCTACCCAAGGTGGACTTTTTTAAACTTCGACTCCGCTCAGTTTACATATTTGAAAAATGGACGAAAAATGAAGCGACAAAAGAATCAAGAATCAAGAGAATAGACAATAAAGTGTAAAAAAACATTGTGAATTCGTGGAAAAAAAAGTTAGATTTTTACAATTGAACACTTCGATAGCTTCGCTTGGTATTTTTAATCAAAATTTCTTTTGATTTCAATAATGCTCAGTGTAAACAACGAATCAACAAAAAACAAATACGTCACATCGAGCGCAGTCGAGATGCTAACAGCCAACAGCCAAAAGCTAAAAAAATGTACAAATACCCAAACTCCATTCCATTCTTTAAGTTGTTGTTAAAATCGTCAACCATTACGCGAAATCCTATTCCTTTTCACAAAGAAGGGTTTGATAAAAATGGCGATTCGTTTTCCATTGCACCGCCGTTTGCAAAAAGAGTCATGCTTACGCGTGATGCAGAAATTACGTTGCACATGCTCCGAAAAAACCATCGGAACTACAACAAATCTAAAATTCAGACAAAATTTCTATCCAAATACGTAGGGAAAGGGTTATTGACATCGAGTGGTGATTATTGGCTAAAACAGCGAAGACTCATTCAACCCGCATTCCATAAAGAAAAACTGCAAAAATTAGTGACTATTATGGAAGTCGAAATTGAAAAGCAGCTTGAGGATATTCAAACAAATACAAAAGTAGATTTATACTCCATCATGAACGAATTGGCGTTTCATGTGGTAGCAAAATCATTATTCAATTATTCTTCGGATGATAATACCATGCACCGTCTGCAAGAAATCATCGAGAAATTACAAGATTTTATCATCAGAGAAATTCGTCAACCACACAAAAAATGGTGGTATAAAATAAGCGGATTGGTCGCAAAACACATGGCATTAGTCCAAGAAAGTAGAAATATTATCAACAAAGTAATTGACGAACGTAGACTTTCAGACCAAGAACACGATGATTTATTAGACATGTTACTCAAAGCAAAATATGAAGAAGATGGCACTTCCATGACCAACGAACAATTGATCGATGAAATCCTAATTTTCTTTGTGGCAGGACATGAAACCACCGCAAACGCATTGACGTTTACATTTCATTTGATTGCAAAACATCCTGAAATACTTCAAAAAGCAGTGGCAGAAGTGGATGCAATTGATGATAGCTTGCCACCAATGGAAAAATTGGCAAAACTCAACTATGTAAAAAATTGTGTAGAAGAATCCATGCGTTTATATCCGCCAGCGTGGATTACGGATAGAGTGGCGATAGAAGACGATTCCTTTGCAGACTTACATATAGAAAAAGGAACGATGATCGGAATTTCGTTCTACGAATTACATCGAAACAAAAAATACTGGAAAAATCCAAACGATTTCATTCCGGAACGTTTCTCAGAAGAAAATAGAAAAGAAACGGCAGGCTATTACTTTCCGTTTGGCGCAGGACCAAGAATGTGTATCGGAAATGGGTTTGCACTCTACGAAATGATGTTGTCGGTATCTGCTGTTTTAAAGAAATATCACATTGAAACCGATCAAGAAACTGTAAAAATTGCGCCCTTAATTACGCTAAAACCAATTGATGTAACGTTGAAATTTACAAAGCGAACTTCTTGAATGCAACACAAAAACATACAGCACTCATCAAAGCTGAAGCAAAACGCTTAGGTTTTCTGTCGTGTGGAATCTCCAAAGCAGGATTTTTAGAAGAAGAAGCACCACGATTGGAAGCTTGGCTCAACAAAAATAGGCACGGCGAAATGCAGTACATGGAACAGCATTTTGACAAGCGATTAGATCCAACCAAATTAGTGGAGGATTCAAAATCGGTAGTTTCATTACTCTTAAACTACTATCCTTCAGAAACACAAAAAGATGTCACTGCACCAAAAATTTCAAAATACGCATACGGAACCGACTATCACTTTGTCATTAAAGACAAGCTAAAACACTTACTCAACTTTATTCAAGATGAAATCGGAGAAGTTTCGGGACGCGCTTTTGTAGATTCTGCGCCCGTATTAGACAAAGCTTGGGCAGCAAAAAGCGGTTTGGGTTGGATTGGAAAACACAGTAACTTACTCACACAAAAAGTTGGTTCGTTCTATTTCATTGCCGAACTCATTATTGACTTAGAACTCGATTATGATTCGCCAGTCACAGATCATTGTGGAAGTTGCACGGCTTGCATTGACGCGTGTCCTACCCAAGCCATTGTAGATCCTTATGTGGTAGACGGAAGCAAATGTATTTCGTATTTTACCATCGAACTAAAAAATGAAATCCCAACACATGCACAAGGGCAATTTGACGATTGGATGTTTGGGTGCGATATTTGCCAAGATGTATGTCCGTGGAATAAATTTTCAAAACCGCACAACGAACCTTTATTCAATCCGCATCCAGAATTATTGTCTATGACCAAAAAAGAGTGGGAAGAAATTACACAAGAAGTATTTAGTGAAATCTTTAAAAAATCGGCTGTCAAACGCACAAAATATTCAGGATTGATTCGAAATATTAAATTCTTAAAGACAAAATAATTTTGAATTAGGAATTATGAATGAGTTTGTAACTCGTTTTCAATTTCTTTGATTGGCTTCATTATTATGAATGGTTATTAATTAACGTGAGTTCGACATAAGAAATTGTCAATATGAACTGCTAAGGATAATAGAATCGGTATTTGTCACTTCGAGCGCAGTCGAGAAGCTTAAAAAGTATTATTATTTTATTGAATCTCGATAGCTATGCTAGGTATCTTCAATCAAAATACATTTTGATTTCGATAATGCTCGATTTGATATTTGTGTTAAAACACTGAAATACAAAATAGTAAAAACTAAGTTATATCGAACTCACGTTAATTAATAGGTATTCATGAATCTTCGATTTCGG
>CAYGPQ010000035.1:0-3775 GCA_964351775.1 uncultured Kordia sp.
AACAAAACCAAACTGTTTTGAAACCCTTATTTGAAGCGATTTTGCATCAGAAAACCATCAAACGCTTCGCTACTTTTTTTGAAATGTTAGCGATTGTCACGGAATCTAAATATGAAACCGTTTCATCTTTCATCAATACAAAAAACTACACTGATGACGAAGGAAAGCGCATGAGTGCGGTGTTTGAGTTTGTGATGAATCATTTTGATCAGAAAATTGTATTGGAAGAAATTGCAACGATTGCCAATATGACACCGAATGCATTTTGCAAATATTTTAAACAACGAACGAATAAAACTTTTTTTAAGTTTTTGACCGAAGTCAGAATTGAAAATGCGTGTAAATTTTTAAGCAATCAACAACAAGTATCGATTGCGGATGTTGCACACCATTGTGGCTTTTTTAATATTTCAAATTTTAATCGAAAGTTTAAAGAGATTAAGGGTTTCACGCCTACTGAGTTTCGGAAGAACTTCACTTCGACTTCGCTCAGTGTGCGTTCTGAATTGTAAATGTTGAATGCTAAATTTTAAATTAAAACGTCAGATCGAGTGAAATTCTGTCATATTGAGCATTATTAAAAAAAGACTAGTCGAAGAAACTAAATCCATAATAGAAAGTAACCCAAACAATTACGGATGAGAAAAAGATGCCAATAACGTTCGCAGCAAATGCCTTTTTACGCTCAATGTTAAAGAGATAGGTAGCAATAGTTCCTGCATAAACGCCCGTTCCTGGAATTGGAATCATGACGAAAAACATTAATCCCCAAAAACCATATTTTTGAATTTTGTCTTTAGCACCACGTTTTGCTTTTCGGGCAACGAATAACGCGCCTTTTTTGTAGAATCGCCAGCGAAGTAAGTAGCGATTGACGTGATCTAAAAAGAAAATCATGACAGGAAATACCATCACATTTGCTACAAATGCAGCCACAAAAATGAGGTACGGATTTGCATCAGAATTCAGTCCGACTGGAATACCAACTTTGGCTTCTCCAAATGGAGAAATACTCCACAACATGGTTATAATTATGTCTTTGATAACAATTTTCTTTTAAAAGAAATGCAAAGCTACGTGAATTTGAACTGTGAACAAATTTTAGGTTTGTAAAGTTTTGATAAAAAATAGAAAACTGTAGTATTTTTTCTGTTTTAAGAATCATCAATGGGATTAGATTTTTATATCTTTAAGCAAAAACCCTTTAATGAATGAAACCCACACGAATACTTCATCCCGATTTTGAAACATTTCTGTATTTGAAAGAGCAGGATTTGATTGATTTGTTTATCGATTTGAGAAATTATTTGTTGGAATTGTATCCTGAAGCCAATGAACTTGTGTATCATACGCATGCGTTGACGAGTGTTTTAACAGTTTCTGATAAGTTGTCGGATGGATTTTGCATGATTCCGATTTATACGAAACATCTGAATTTAGGCTTTCATAAAGGAACACTTTTACACGATCCTAACCAATTATTACAAGGAACAGGAAAGTTGATTCGTCATATACCCATTTCAATAACAGCTGATTATAGAAATGAAGCTGTTAAAAAATTGATTATTTTAGCCAAAGAACTTGCGCTTTCTGATATAAAAAAACCTTCAACCCTATTAGGAACGACCATTTCTAAGATTAAGAACTAACTTTTTTAGTAATACCAATATTTAGTAAATTATGACAGATGATTTTTATGCTTTTTTAAAAGAACCAACCAAAGAAAATTTTTTAAAAGCACATTCGTATGTAGTTCAACATGAAGATTATAACCCGTATTCAGACGATATAAATCAGATGGAAGAACTTTTAGAAAAAAATGAATTTCAAAAGGCTTTGGAATATGCTAACATCAACGTGATGTTGAGTCCAAGAGCGCATTTGATGAAAAAATACGCCGCTACACAATTAGAAGATGAAGAAGCTGCAAACGCAGAATATTTTTTAGCAATGCGAATTTTGGAAGGTATTGAATCTACAGGTGATGGAAGCAAGGAACATCCTTATTTGGTACTGAGAGTGAATGACGAAGGTGATCTTTTAAGTTATCTAGAGGAAGAATACCAAGTGCAACGACTCATACAAGAAGATACAATTTATGATGCAATTACCACAAAAAGTGGTAAAACCATTTACTTTGATATTACTGATTGTTATCAAAAAATGAATTCATTTTCGATGAATGATCTCTTAGATAACTTAGATATTTCTGATGAAGATTTAGATGCAACTATTGTTGCTCCTTCTAAAAAAAAGAAAAAATGGTGGAAGTTTTGGGCTTAATGTATCTAGTTGATTAATTATGTTTAAAACTCTTATTTTTAAACAATTAAATACTTTTTTGCTTAAATACTTCTTGAATTTTATCATGCTGAATCTCAGTAAAACCTGAAATTACCATGTCAGCAATGGAATAATCCTGATTTTTAGAATGCACACTATCATACCCAACACAGAAGATTCCTGCTGCATTTGCCGCTTTGATGCCGTTGGTTGAATCTTCTATCACCATACATTCCGAACGCTCGTAACCTGTTGCAAACGCTGCTTTTTCAAAGATTTCTGGATGTGGTTTGGATTGTTGCAAATCGGCTCCGCTAAATTTTGCCATGAAGTATTGATTTAAGTCAAATCGATCAAAAATATTGTTTATTGTCATCATGGACGCTGAAGAAGCTAATACAAGTTTTAAGTCATTTGCATGATATTCTTTGATGATGTCCAACACGCCATCTATCAACTGCAAACTAGGATCGTTTGCAAATATGTGTTTAAAATGTTTTCGTTTGAGCTGAACTAAGGTTTCTGGTATTTCAGCTAGACTGAAATGATCACATAATCGTTTGCATATATTTAAAGTAGATTGTCCTGTGAATGATTGATACAACTCAGGTGAAACCTCAATTTCAACATCATCAAACATTAAGTGATAGGCTTTGTGGTGTAATGGTTCTGTGTCTACAATTACGCCATCCATATCAAATAAAACTCCTTTTAACATTGCTTATTTTTTGGCGAATATACTAAAATTTACCAGCTATGATATTATCTCAAAGTTACCGTTTCACGATTCAAATATATGTTCTCAAGTGAAAAATTAGTAATATTGCAGCATCAAACCACATTTTATGATTATTCACGATTTTACGACGCAATCTTCTTTATTAAATCAATTTATTGCTGAGTTACGCGATGTTACGATTCAAAAAGATTCGATGCGCTTTCGCAGAAATATTGAACGCGTAGGAGAAATTCTTAGCTATGAATGTAGCAAAACCTTGGTAAGTAGTAATGAAACCGTAAAAACACCTTTAGGAACGAAAGAAATGACGCTTCCTGCGAAAGATGTCGTGATTTGTTCGATACTTCGTGCAGGTTTGCCATTGCATCAAGGAGTTTTGAATTATTTTGATACTGCTGAGAATGCTTTTGTTTCAGCATATCGCAATCATGTGGATGATGGAGACGCCTTTGAAATTGTTGTAAATTATATGGCAACACCTTCGTTGGAAGGAAAAACCTTGTTATTGGTGGATCCGATGTTGGCAACAGGACGCTCGATGAAAAGTGTGTACGATGTTTTATTGCAACAAGGAACACCAAAAAATATTCACATTATTTCTGTCTTAGGTTCTTCGCAAGGAGTTGATTATGTACAGGAACATTTCCCCGAAGATACCCACTTATGGATTGCCGCTGTGGATGAACAATTGAACAGTCGCGGGTATATAATTCCTGGATTGGGCGATGCTGGCGATTTGGCGTATGGGACGAA
>CAYGPQ010000035.1:3875-27045 GCA_964351775.1 uncultured Kordia sp.
GCGGGTATATAATTCCTGGATTGGGCGATGCTGGCGATTTGGCGTATGGGACGAAAAGGAGTTAGACTACTTAGACTTGTTTAGATTTTTGGTATCGCTTCGCTCTTAGATTGTAGCTTTCTTTGATACGTCATGTTGAACTTGATTCAGCAGCTCATCATATTTCTATCATTTTTTTGAGAGTAGTTCTCGTGAAAGCAAGAATGACGAACTTACTAAAAACTCAATACTAACAACTCACTACTAATTAATCACTATTTTTTTTGTGAGTGTTTTTCCATTGGAAATGATTTTAGATACATAAATTCCACTTGTTAGGTTTAGTGGAATTGTTGCCGTTCCCGAGAATTGACTTGTGAATAATTTTCGCCCATCTAATGCAAATATTTCAATCGTAGCCGCTTCTTTTATTCCGAGAATGGTAATTCGGTTTTTAGCTGGGTTTGGATAGAGTTTTACCGTATTTGCTGCAAATTCTTCTGTAGATAATGGTTGTACCCAAGCAACGCCCATTTGATTTCCCCAAATATGTTCTACCAATTCTGGATGATCTATAAAAGGATTTCTATTGAATTGCCATGTATATACAACATTGTTGCGATTCATTTCAAAATCATCTGGCGGATCATTTCTGTGCCAAGCTAATAAGGTTGCTAAATCGCCTAATTGCCCTAGTACCGAAGGAAAACCATTTTCTATAGACAATCCGTTGTAACGAACATCTAAGAAAAGTACACTTCGTGCTACATCGCCACGAAAACTTCCCGCAGTTCCTGTTGGTCCTACATATTGTCCGTAATGTTGATTTCCTCTGGAGCTATTTTCTGGTCCATCACTTGCGCGTAACGCATGTCCGTCTGAATATCCATGACGCAAAGAATCGGGTCTTGTAATCCAAAACACATCTCTTCCATCCGCAATGTCATCTTCTTCAATACCACCATACCCTGCTAATGATTGTGGAAACGTATGTTCCCTATTCCATTTGTCGGTACTAGTTGATCCGGTTTGTACATCTAGTTTTGCACGACCTTGTTCTGTATATACCAACCAAACCTGATTGCTATTCGCTGGATTTTGATCAGCTTCTTTGAGGATATCAATTATATCTGCATACGTCTGCGCTCGAACAGTATTGACATCAGCAATGATAGCTTGCATTGCATCTCTTAGTGCGCCATCTGCCAAGCCATCCATAGTGTCGTAATAGTTTGAAGGCGCTGTACTTACAACCGTTCCATACGTTGGATTTAGTGGTGTTCCAAAAGATGCTACTGTAAAGTCATTGTCAACGGCACGCACTAAAAATTCATCATTTAGAATGATATATTCTACGGAAAAATTGTCTACAAGATCTATGATTAATTCTTCGTCACCTTCATCCGCAGTATCATCAACCAATGAAATCATAACTGATACAGAAGTTTGTCCCGTTGGAATGGTCGCTGTTGTTGTTCCTGTAAAGTCAGCAGCGTCAAATGTTCCATTATCCAATGAAAACGTTAGGTCTAAATTTGATAACACGGGCGTTTCTGTAGAGAATTCTATATTGAATGTTTCGCCTTCTGTGTATTGATCGTTTACAACATTTATGGCAATTCCATTCAGAATAATTCCACTTCCATCGTTGAGTTGTCTTGGTGTTGGCGTTGCTACATAGTAACTTCCGTCTGTTTCATTACGTTGAATGGAGTTTGTATTGTTGTTTCCGCCTTCGCTAATTTGTGTGGTTAAACCTAATAAGGCAAGTAATCCAACATCATCCGCTTCGCCTGTGTCATATACGATTGCATCTACTAAATCTGTGGTGGTTGCTTGTGTTCCTTGTGGAAAATCGGATCCGTTTGCTTGGTAGATTGCTACAGCATCTGCTCCATTTTGTATGGTATTCGCTCCAATTATTAGTTGTGGAACTGGCGAAACTGTGGTACTTCCTATGAGTAATAATCCGTTAACATCTGTGATTCGTCCGTCTAAATCTAGTGCAAAATAGCTGCTGTCATTTCCAGATGTTGAACCATTAAAAAGTACTAATACATACCCATCAAGTGGAAAATTTGGTACAGAGGATTTTAATTCAATAAATTCTCCAGTATCGGTTCCAGGTGTATCACAATCAATTTCATTGATCACAACAGTTTGACTTACTACGAATTGACTCATCAATAGCAGTAAGAATAAGGGAAATATCTGTTTCATTATTCTACTTTTGGCAAAAGTACAATAATCCCATTATCTTTTGAGTGCTTCTAGGTAGAATTTATTGTGATTGAGAGATCTCAATATGTAATCAATATGGAAGTTTGCCTTTTAAAGACTGGTTTCGCCAATGGTAATCGTAGTATTTAGCACGATATCACTTACTGGAGCGTTTTCATGTTTTGATTCTAATCGAAGTAATAATGTTTGGGCAGTTTGCCTACCAATTTCTTCTGGATGTTGGTCTATGTACGTAATTTTTGGGTACGAGAGTTCGTTTTGTGCTGCGTTTACATATCCAATGAGTGATATTCCGTTTGAGTATGTTAATCCTAGTTTTTGAATCGCACTATTACAGAGTAGTGTTGCGTTGATATCAGCAGCAATGAGTCCATCAATGTTGCCTTTTTTTAAGGATTTTTCAAGTGCCAACTTTAATTCTTTTAAGTCTTCAAAAGCAATTACCACTGGTTTTTTAGCTTTTGAAAGGTATCCTTCTTCGCGTAATTTTCCGACAATTAATGTAGATATGGAAGATACAAACGCTATCTTTTTACATTGTTTTTTTTCAAGGTATTCAAACGCACTCACAATACTGTCATAATCATTTACGTGCACAACGTCAAAACCTAGTGGTTGCATTGGAATACGATCAAATAATACCAAAGGAATTCCTTTTTGTTTGATGTCTATGATATGATCGAAGGTTTTCTTTTTGTTGGTTTCTTCAGCAATACAGATGAGAATTCCGTCTACATTTCCTTTTGAAAAATAGTCTAGACATTCTTTTTCTTTTTGAAGACTTTCATTGCTGAAAAATGTAATGATATTGTATTTTGAAGTGTTTACAATTTCATCAATTCCTTTTAAAACAGAGGCAAAAAACGGATTTTCAATGCTTGGTAAAACCACTCCAATTTGCATGGTTTCTTGTTTTTGCAAACGTACAGCAATTGGATTTGGTGAATAGCCTCGTAATTTCGCCAAATTCTTTACACGTTCTTTGGTTTGTGCACTTATTTCTTCACTGTCATTCAATGATTTAGAAACCGTAGACACAGATATGTTTAATTCTTTTGCAAGTGATTTTAAAGAAACTACGTTTTTCATTGATTGATTTTTTAAGGTGAATACTATAAGTCCTATGAAATAAAGAAGCGTGTTTATGTATTATAAACACACTTCTTTTACTGTAAACAATTCTATTCTTAGTTTTTCACTAACTTGATACTACTTTGTCCTTTGTCCGATTGAACTTTAGCAAAGTACACTCCTCTTTGTAACGATGAACCATCAATAGCAACTTGAGAAGTTTTAGGCGATACTGCTAGTACTTGTCTTCCTGCAATATCATATACTTGGATTGAATTGATTGTGGTATTGTTTGTTGTAACATTCCAAGCATCGTTTGTTGGATTTGGATACGCTGAAAAGTTAGCTTGTACAGCTACTTCATCAGTACTTAGTGTACTTCCTTCTGCTCCCCAAACATAACTTCTTGATTGTTCTCCTGTTACGTTGATATATCTGTTAATGAATCCGCCATTGGTTACTGTTCCTGCGTTTCCATCAACAAAATTTTCTTGATCTGCCCAACCATCTACTTGAAACTTAAATTCTGTATAGATTTCTGGAAGTGGAAGTGTTACTGACCACATACCGCTTCCTATATCTGTTAATGGGTTTGACGTTCCGTCCCAACCGTTGAATTGTCCGCTTATGTAAACCGTAGTAAAACCACCACCGTATCCACTCATGTCTACTGTAAAAGTAGTATTGTGCGGTCCAGGGTTTCCATCATCATAACAGTTATTGAATGTAGCTGTATCTAATGTCATAGCTGATCCGTTTACTTCAAGAATTCTGTTTACAAATCCACCATCTGTAACTGTACAAGCATCTCCTGCTGTCATATTATCTTGTCCTGCCCAATCATCATGAGAAAATTTGTATTGATATTCTCCATCTGCTAAACTAATGGTAGCTTGCCAAATTCCGCCACCCATATCTGTCATTGGGTTCGCTGTTCCAGACCATCCATTAAGTTCTCCACTTACATATACGGTTGTGAAAGCGTTTCCGTAAGTACTCATGTCAACACTGAATGTAATGTTATTCTGAGCTGTCATTGTCATGCTAGTTAATACTGCAATAAAAAAGTAAAGTTTTTTCATACTTTGATGTTTAAATTAAAAATATTTAGGGTTTATATATAAAGTATCAAAGATATTGTTTTTTTACTAAAAAAGTGTGTCCATACAAATTGTAGACACACTTTCTTAATAAATTTCAGTTTTTTTTTAGTTTTTCACTAATTTAATACTACTGATACCTTTATCTGATTGAATTTTAGCAAAGTATACTCCATTTTTCAATGCAGAACCATCAATAGAAACTTCAGTAGCATTTGGCGCTAATGTCATTACTTGTCTTCCTGCAATGTCAAATACTTGTATTGCATTGATAATTACATTATCTGCTACTACATTCCATGAATCATTTGTTGGGTTTGGGAATGTTTTGAACGTTGAAGCAGTAAACTCTTCTGTACTTAAATTATTATTATGGAAATAAATATTATCTACATACACAACACCTAAGTTAGATGTAATTAAAAATTGTGCTAAATCGTCTCTTGTTAAGTTATTTGAAAAACTTGTTGCTATTGGAACATCAATAGAAACCCATGCACCTGTTACAATAGCTGGAGAAGTTCCTGTGTTGATGTTTAGTTCCATAGCTGAAACTTCACTAGAGGTTCCGCCCCATTGAGAGAATTTAGAGTTGAATACTTTTCCAACTAAATCTGCATTATCTGTCCAGAAATCCATGTGGAAATGTGACATTGTAGATGCATCAATTCTATTGTTTACAAATTCTACTCCAATAAAGTTTGTGAATGTAATTTTTTTAACGTCATCACCAAAAACAACTACATCTTCAGAAACAGAATCGTCAAAAGAAGCATTCCAAGTTTCAATCGTAACGTTTGTATAGGCATTACTAAATAAAGAGATCACATTTTGTGCTGCTCTCGTTGGTGGTGTTGGTGCTGCTGAAGTTGGACCTGCAGTGATAAATGAAACTGTATACGTTTCATTAACTGATCCATTTTGAGAAACTACAACTACTGTTGCATCACCTGGAATTGCTGGCGCTTGGTTGATAGTTACACTTGTAGCTGCAGGATCCGTTGCTGTTGCTGATGTAATTTGAGGGACTACTGTTGTTCCTGGAGCTAATTCAACTGTATAACTAGTTATTCCTGAAGCAAAACCAGCTAATGGAGAGCCGTCAATTTCGATTGAACTTAAACTAGCATCAGAACCTGGTGCAGTTGGGTTTTTCCAAAAGTATACGTTGTCTAAATAAATATCTACTGGCACTGTACTTCCTGGACCGTTAGCAGCGAATTTCATTTGAAATACACTGTCCCATGTCATTCCTGTAAAGGCAGATTTTGGAATATCAACACTTGTCCAAGTACCTGATGTATATGCAATTGAAACTAGTGTTTCTCCTGCTCCAGATCCATTGTTAATTGGACTTACTTGAATATCCGTGGCTCCTGGGTTTGCAGAAGTCCAAATATCAACGTGTAAAAATTCCATTTGAGAAGCATCTTGCGTTGTCAACTCAGTTCCTTGATAATTAAAGTTTGGATATGCTAATAAAAATTGTCCTGTTCCTGGGTCATAACTTGCGTTTACTTGCGTGTGCCCTGATTGTCCCCAGTTTGGGTCATAGTTCGTTGCTACGTTTGTATAGGTGTCTCCATATACAGAAATAACATCTACTGCAGCATTTGTAGGCGCTGCCGGATTCGTCGTTGGTTGTGCATACATGATGGATGCGAACAACAAAAATAAATACGTAATTTTTCTCATAATAATTTGATTTTAAAATTTCAATTTTTCGTTTTTGTCCCAAAGTCCCCAATACGCACCAACATCTCCTTCGCTACCTACTTTCCATGATTCATCGAATGATGAGAAATAAAAGATATCGATGTCTTCTTCTTTTGACCACTTTTGAGTGTTTATAAAATATTTAATTGCGTTTGTTTCTGACGGAAAAGCGCCTTCTAAGCTTGTTCCTTTGTTTGGCCAACCTGTTTCCGTTATAATCACTTTTTTTCCATTTCCTGCTTTAGCTGCTCTGTTGTACATATCTTTCATGTACAGTAACGAGTAATCTTGATCGCAACCTTCCCAGAAAGGGTAACAGTTTGCTAGGATTACATCACAGGCTTCTGTAATTGCTGGACGTTCTGTAAATTCATAGTATGCGTCTACATACCCCACAGGAATTCCTTTGATATTTTCTTTGGTATACTGAATAAATTTCAGCAATTCTTCTTCGGTTAAATCACCTCTATACATGACTTCGTTTCCAACCGCAGCAATGTCTACACATCCTTGATTTGCAAGTTCAATTAACCCTTGAATTTCCGCTTCATTGATTTCTGGATCGTTTCCTAACCAAGCGCCCACTAAGGTTTTCATTCCTAATTCTTTGGCGATTTTTGGAATGAATTCATTTCCTTCTGTACATGAAAACGAACGTACCCAATTGGTATACGGTTTAATAATTTCTAATCGACGTCTTATTTGTGCTTCCGAAAGTGCATCACCTGGCTCCTGTCCTTCTTCATAAGGACTAAAACACAATCCGTGCATTCCAGCTTCAAGCGTTTTTTTACATAGCATTTTTAGGCTATCTAAAGATTGACCTTCAAATTCCAACGCTGCTAATGCAAAAAATTTTTCTTTTCGTAAAGACATTTTTCGTTGTGAATTAAAACTTTAATTGTTCGTGTTTATCCCAAAGTCCCCAATATGCGCCAACATCTCCTTCGTCTCCTGTTTTCCATGATTCATCAAATGATGAGAAATAGAAAATTTCCACGTTGTCTTTATCTGCCCAAACTTGGGAATTGATAAAGTATTTCATTGCATTTTCTTCTGAAGATTCTGCTCCTCTAAGACTACCGCCTTCACTAGGCCAACCTGTTTCCGTTATGATGACTTTTTTTCCTTGCGCTGCATGAGCTGCTTGTCCAAACATTCGCTGCATGTGTGCTAATGATCCGTCAATATGACAACCTTCCCAATAAGGATAGCAATTGCTCAAGATTACGTCACTAATTTCAACGAGTTCAGGATGTACCGAAAATTCATAATATGCGTCTACATATCCAACTTGAATATTTGGTAATGCTTGTTTTACTCTTTTGATATAGTCTAATAACTCTTCTAAAGTTAAATCATTTCTATACAATACTTCGTTTCCAACAGCCGCAATGTCAACCAAACCTTCTTTTCCTAATTGTATTAAGGCTTCTATTTCTTTTTCATTGTCTTCTTTGTTATCTCCTAACCAAGCACCTACCATTGTTTTCATTCCATGCTTTTTCGCAAAACGTGGAATGTGTTCATTTCCTTCTATACAAGAGAAAGAGCGCACCCATTTTGAATACGGCTTTAAGATTTTTATTCTTCTTTCTACTTGTGCTTCACTGATGGTATCACCAGGCTCTTGTCCATCTTCATACATGCTAAAGCAAATTCCGTGCATACCTTTGTTGAGTGTCGCTCGCCAAAGTTTTTTTAATTCTTCAATGGAATATTTTTCAAAATTTATTCCTGAATGTTCTGTGAAATTTACACCTTCGTATAAACGATATTCTTCGTCTCTATATGACATTTCTTAGTTATATTTTAAATTTTCATCTTTATCCCAAATTCCCCAACGAGCACCAACTTCACCTTCAATACGTACTTTCCAAGATTCATCAAATGAGGAGAAGTGAAACATGTCTACACCTTCTGTTTCTGCCCATTCTTGTGTTTGGATAAAATACTTCATTGCATTTAGTTGTGATGGATGTGCATCTAAGTTTGCCGCACCTTGACTTGGCCAACCTGTTTCTGCAATAATTATAGGTTTACCTTTTGCAACTTGTTTTGTAATTGCCAACATTTCTCTTAAATGTAGCAATGAATCTTCTATACTGAAACCTTCCCAAAACGGATAGCAGTTAGCCAAAATAACATCTGTAGCATTCACTAAGTTTGGTCTTGAAAAATACTCGTAATAGGTATCTACATAACCCACAGGGATATTTAAGGCAGCTAATGCCTTTTTTACTCTATTTATATATATGATTAATTCTTCTTCTGAAACTTCACCACGCAGTAATACTTCGTTTCCTACTGCTGCAATATCGACAAAGCCTGCTTTGGCAAGTTTAATGAGTGCTTCTATTTCTCTTTCATTTCTATCTTTATCATTACTAATCCAAGCTCCAACAATAGATTTTAATCCTTTCTCGCGAGCCACCTTTGGGATCATTTCGTTTCCTTCAGTACAAGAGAATGAACGAATCCATTTTGTATATGGCGAGATTACTTTCATACGACGAATAATCTGATTTTCAGTTAGAATATCATCAGTATCTTGACCTTCAACATAGGGACTAAAACATAATCCAAATATTTGATTATTCAGTTTCGTTGCAAATAATGATTTTAATTCTTTAAGGTTTTTATCGCTGAGATCAGTTCCTTTGTAATCCTCTAATTTTAGATTAGCATCTAATACAGAAAGTAAGTTTCCAGCACCATACGCCGATGATGTTTGCTTTATTTTCTTTTTTTCTTTTCTTCTCGCAAGTTCTGCACTTATTTCTAATGCTTTTTCTTCGGTTACATCATAATCGTGCATTACGTACATTGCGATTAACGTTCCAACTATTGGAAGCCCAGAAAAGAATGCACGTAAACCTATGATAGCACCTTCTTGATCTACAGAAGGAACACCTTCTTTAAACCCAATAATAGTTAAAATAACACCACTCAGTGCTCCAGCGATCGCAAATCCAAACTTTACCATCCACCAATAGATAGCTCCAAAAATACCTTCTCTTCTTTTTCCTGTATTTAGTTCATCTAGGTCTATAACATCCGATGTCATTGACATCATTAATGTAAATAAACTTCCGATACCAAAAGAAAAGAAAGGTAGCGCAAAGATAAACATGTATGGTTTGCCTGGAATTAATAGAAACCAAAGCATTATGTATCCAATTAAAGAGATTCCTTGAGACCAAATAAATGCTTTTTTCTTTCCTAACTTCTTAGACATCCAAGTAACCACAGGGATTACGATAAAAGTTGTTGATAATGCACCTAGACATCCAAATAGTGATGGCCAATATCCAGCATTTGCTGCCGCTGCATCACCATTAAATAATTGATATACGATTATAAAAAATGTAAATGTAGCAACCGTATTGAATGCATTAAAAATTAAAAATGTTGAAATACATAGCTTTCGGAATGGCTTAATTTTTAACGCTTCTTTAAACCCTAATACAATTTCGTTAAAACTACCTTTCATATTACTAAGTGATAAATCAGCATAGTCTTCATCTAAAGTAGATTTACTCTTTATAAATATTGCAGGGATTATTGCTACAAACATTAAAATAACACCAACCCAAACAGCTAATGTCCTAGTAGCTTCTTCTGCAGTTTCAAACCATCCATCATCACCATTCATATACATGATAACCCAAAACCAAGGTGCAATTACCCAAGCCCATTGCCCTATCCATTGTGCTACTGCCATGATATTTGTACGCTCATGAAAATCGTCGCTCATTTCATATCCCATAGCTACATACGGTACACTAAAAATGGTAAGTCCCAAATAAAAGATGAAGGACCAAAACATAAAATAAGCAAAATTATAATCAACACCGCTATCTACATATAGTTGCCACATAATAGAAAAAGATATTCCCATAATAATAGCTCCTATAAAAACGTATTGTCTTCGTCTTCCCCATTTAGATTTCGTGTTATCTGAAATGAATCCCATTATAGGATCGGTAAAAGAATCGAAAATTCTTGGAAAGAAATAAATTATTCCCCACATCCATCCGGGAAAACCTAAATTTTGAACTAAAACCACCATAAAAATTCCTAAGGCTGCAGGAAACATTTGATTTGCTAACATTCCAAAACCAAATGCAATTTTTTGACCCATTGGTACTTTACTAGAAGAAGAACTTGTATTACTCATAAGTGGTTAGTTTTTTAGTTAGTAATTACGATGGTTTGAATCGCTTGTGGGTTAATTGATATATTTTTAACTTTTTCTCCCAATTTGAGTGAAAAGTGTTTTTCATTTTTTCCTTCATTGAATACAACTACTGCAATACTTCCATCAGGATTTTTTGCGGCTGTTACCATTAAATCTTTATCTGTATTGTTTGCGTCAATTACTTTTGCTCCCGGGCGAATGTATTTGCTAAAGTGCGCCATGGTATAGTACAAAGGTGTCATGTATACTTCATCTGCATCAGGATCGACAATTACAGGTGCAACACACCAGTTTTTGAACCAGTTTGGTCCACCTTGACGGTCTAAGACCATATTCCAGTCTACCCAACCATCAACCCAATTGTTTAAACAACCGATGATATCTCGCGCATACCGATTTACAGGTGCATATTTTGGGTGTAAGTGTTTTTCTTCTTCTGATGCCCAATCCCAACCCCAATCTGTTGCTTCTTTTTTCCAATACCAAGCATCATCTTTCCATACAGGTACTTGTGAGTCTACACAACCTTCTGTTTCGATTAGGTATTTGTCTGGAGCTTTGTTGTGTCCGTATTGTAATGCTTCAGGGAAAAAGTCATAGGTACTTTCATACCAGTGAATTGCTAATCCGTCAAAATATTTTGAGGAAGCTTCATCTTTGTACATTTCGTCCACCCATTCTTTGATCCCTGCACGATTTTGATCGTATCCTAAGATTTTCACATCTCCTTTTCCGTCCGCTTCTAGTTTTGGTCCTAAATGGTTTTGCACCAAATCTGTCATTTCTTTTGGTGTAAAGTGCATACTTTCCCAGTTGTTCCCGTTTCCGTGTGGTTCGTTTACCACGGTAACTCCCCAAATATCGATGCCTTCCGCTTTATAAGCGTCTAAATATTTTGAGAAGAATAATGAATAGGCATCATTGTATTTTGGTAATAGTTTTCCGCCAACCCATTCTTTGTTGTCTTTCATCCATGGCGGTGCAGTCCAAGGTGAAGCAATGATTTTGAATCCGTCTTCAGAAGCTTTCATGGCATCTTTTATCATCGGAATTAAGTCATCTTGATCTTCTTTGATAGAAAAATGTTCTAGCGTCATGTCGTCTGCAACTGGCGCATAGGTATAGTTACTCAATGAGAAATCACAGGAACTAATGTGTGTACGTGTGAGTGAATAGCGCGCGCCATCGTTTCCGAAGTACGCTTGAATGATTTTATCTCTGTTTTCTTTACTTAGTTTGTTTAATAAATAGGCAGATGATTCTGTAAATGAACCTCCAAAACCTGTGATGGTTTGGTATTCTTTTTCGGGCGACAGAACAATCGAAGTCGTTTTCGTAAGTGTATCTTTTGGAGTATTGAATTCTGTTAACTTCGTAAGTTTGTTTCCACTTTCTGAGGTTTCAAAAATGTCTGCTTTCAATTTTAATACAGGTTTTTCTTCTTTGCATGCTGAAACGATTATGAACAGCACTAAAAGACTATATGTTTGTAATTTTTTCATGATTAGTGGTTTACAGCTAGTTTTTTTACAGGCGGTAATTGTACTTCTAACAATAAAGAATCTTTGTCTCCATTGTATGTTTTTACAATTGACTTTCCATTTCTGGATAATCCTTTAAATACACCTTTGTCTACTAAATCCCAAAGTGCATATTTTGCTTTTCCATCAATGGTAAATAATCCAAAGTGATTTTCAGAACCGCCCGGATTGCGTGCATCTTTCCATATTTCATCAAAGGCTTCAAAGTAGAAACAGGACATGTTTGCTTCCGTTGTCCATTCGCGCATGTGCTTGTAATACAATGCTTCTTTGTATTCATCGGTAGCTTTGCTTCCTTTGTTTCCGTAGTGTCCGTTAGAGAATGTTGCCCAACCAGTTTCACCAATGTGAATGGGTTTGTCGACACCCAAACTTTTCATGTAGTTGAATACACTATCGTATTGTGAGATTGCATATTCTTTAGCTCTCAACATGGCATCGTCAATTTTTTGAAGGCTCGATGTTGTTGAATCTTCTTCTATCCCCCAAAAAACTGGATGATAATGCGTATCGTGCATTGGATAGGTGTGCATGGAAATGAAATCTACCGCTTTTATTAATTTATTTAGGTCTTCAACATGATATACTGTATCGCCGCCGCCCCAAGATGCAAAGTTGTCCGAACTTGTAATCCACAAGTCTTTGGATAGTTTTCCTTCTTGTTTGAGGTTTTGCAAATGGTTGACCCATTTTAAGATTACACTGGGTTGCACATAATAACTTGTCGCCCATTTCACCATCGCTTCGTTTCCAACAGCTAGTATTTTTACGATATCTGAATATTGATTCGCCAATGCGACAGCTCTTTCGATTTCGCCTGCATTTTGTTCACTTTCCTGATGGTGATCTGGAGTGTGTTCTGTCCAAGCATTTTTACAATCAATCCAAGCCCCTAACATCACATACATCTCAAAGTTTGCATCTTCGTTTTTCAATTCCCGAATTGCTTTTAAAATGTTAGTTGCATGTGGTAATTGCACATTGTATGTACGTAATACTCGAATATCCATCGCATGGAGAATCTTCAAATCTTCTTTTAGCTCTGCAATGGTAGGTTGTATGTCACGTAATGTATCACGATATCCTCCATACGAAATAGCTAAATAGTCTTTGTTTCCTAATATATCTTTGGCAGTCACTTCTTTTTGTGTTAATGGTTCTGATGATTCTTTCTTTTTTTGTGAATTTTCACAAGACACTAGTAATAGCGTTACTAATAGAAGTTTCGATATGTGTTTTAGTGTACTCATGATACTTAAATATTACTTTAAATGGCTTGTTTTGATATTCACATTGATTTGAATCACTTCGCCTGCGCGATCAAATACGTGCTGACTTGTTTCTACGTCTAAACTTAAATTTTCGAATGCTTTGGTATGTCCATCTTTTAAATGAACCGTTAACCCGTAATCGTCTGCAATTGTATATATAATTGGTACTTGACAATAGGTAAATGCTAACGAACCTTTGTGTACTGGAAGTTGTTTTTCCTCTTTCGCTATGTTTATATAATTGAATGTACTGTCTTTTAGTAAGAATTCATCCTGACGTAACATGCACGGATCAAAGTATAGCTTTCCTTCCGAAACAAATACACCGAGTTCGCCAAATCGACTTAAGATGTCTTCTTTTACTTGTCCTGTCATTCCAGGTTGTTGCGCACCTTTTCCTGCTGGCGTATGCGAGTAGGGATCGGTTGGAAAAGCACCATATAGTGACGGAGATTTGTGCACTCCGATTCCTTCATTGATTTCGTAATAGTGTTCTAGTAAACGACCAACAGTTTCTTCGCTTTCATCCTCATGAATGGCTTTTAGACAGCATTCTAACACTGCTAATTGCAGTTTTGACACCATGTGCCAATAGATAGAACCTAATCCTTCATATCCGTAAAACGTTCCTGAACGTCCTGTAAATTCTTTGTGATTGAATACTTTTTCAAATATTTCTAATACACGCGTTGTTTCAGTTTGAACTAAATCTCTGTACGAAGTTTCCACTAATCCATTTAATGCAGTTTTTAAATCGCCTGCGTTTTTAAAGTTTCCATTGAAATGATAGTCACCATTGATGTCTTTGGCAATGATTTTTCCATTTCCATCAGCTACTAATTGTTGTAATAATGTAGATGCTGATACATCTGCTGCTGAAATTGTGTTTCTTTCAATGAACCCTTTTAATTCTTTGTTTGGATAGAGCACATAACTGTACTGATCTGGTCGGAATAGTTTGCTGTTTTTTAAACTGTCAAGAACTGCTAATGCTTCTTGTGAAGAGATATAGCCCGAACTTAATACCGCAACTTGCCCTTCTAACATTTCGTTAAGGTACGAAATAGATACATCATCATTGGCTTCAACGGTCATTAGGTTATACGCGTGATAGAGATTGTCTTCGCGTTTGTTGGCTTCAATGGCGTGTTCTAGGTATGCCAAACTTGTTTCCATGAAAGCTTTGATTTCGCTGATAGAAATGTCTATTTTTCTTCCTGAGAAGGCATTGTCATAAATTTGCTCTCTATAGTCACTTCCTGCATTTCCTAAACCATCTAAGATGTGTTTGCGTTTTGTATTGTTTATTTTTCCAGCAAGTACGTCTTTGTGTGTTGTAAATGTGTCTGATACTTTGTGGAAAAAATCTGCTAGTTCTTTAGAGATTTCAACTTTTTCTGTCTCTGCATTTGCAAAAACACCATCGAAAAATTTCAAGAAGCGTCTCAGGTAATATAAGGTTACCATGGAAACTCCATTTCCTACTAATGCGTTGTTGGCATCATTCCATTCCGGACGTTGTGTGTTCATCCAAATTCCACCTTCAGGAATAAAGTTAGAGAGTTTTGCTAAGGTTGTTGCCAATATTTTTTCGATGAAGTTTACTTTGATGATGAATCTGTTTTCATCACGTAATAAAGCTCCATCTGCGCCTAATTCTTCCCGTTGTTGATGAATTTTATGATCTAAATCATCATCAAACTCAATGGTATCTTTAGGATTTTTTAGTAAATCTTGGTACTTTTTTATTTTGTAAGGAACATTTGCGTATACAAATAATTCTTTACTAAAGAAACTTTCCAGTTTGCCTGGTTGGTGACTTTCTATGATTTCTAAAAACTTCTGTAAGTATATAATTTGGTGATCGCCCCAATATCCGATATACGACCAAGGATCATCTGGTTCAATAGTTTCCCAATCAAATCCATCTTTCGTCACACGATATGGATTGTATCCATCAAATGTAGTTGCGTTTAAGAATTTATGAATCATACTTTCGATAAATTCAGGATATGAATGCGCCAATGCTTCCCAGTTTTGGAAAATATCACGCCAGTTTCCTTCGTAATCTAGTATTTTAGAACCATCTATTTCACTTCGTGTGTTGATCGAAAATTTGTTCCAAGGACGACTTGGATCTCCGTGACGACGACTGAATTTTAATGGCATGTATTCTAAACATAAACGTCTAAAGTTTTTGTCTGTACTTTGGTAAGCAACATCTTTTAATACTGAAAACGCGAATTCTTCTGGCAATCCGTTAACAATTTCTTCGTTGTTAATGGCAACTTTTTTGTTAGCTTTCGCAAGATAGTTTTTAAAATCCCACTTTTCTATTTGATAGTTGTTATCAAAGATTCCTCCACGCATGATGTTGAAGAGCGTGTTTGAGAAATGACGTGTATCTCTAAAGGTATCTGCAGATAATTGCAATCCGTCAGAAGCAGCATTTAATGCAATTAAACGTTTTGTTCCAACATCAATACTTTGCTGTACTTTTTTTGCTAAGTCTGGATCATTTTTTATGTGATGTGACAGACTAGCAATTCCAATATGATCTTGATTTACATTGGCAACCGTCATCCATTTTTTGCTTTTGGATGCAGTTAGACTCACTTTTGCATTGATAAAATACGCGCCTTTTTCTGCTTTTACATCCGTTTCTTGATGAATTGGATGGCGTTTTCGGAATGCTTTTAGTTGTAATGACGATAATAAATACTGTGCGTTTTCAAGTCCTAATGACCAAACTACATTTGCTTTTAACGCTTCGCTTGGTTCTGCTTTGTCTACGATAATGGCACTTAGCGCGTAGATTCCTAAACCAGTACTTTCTTCAAGTTCATTGCGTTTGTAAGCATCTACCAAGTTACTGCTTGCATTTTGCAAATCTGCACCAACTCCATAAGGTAGCACATTTTGAATTCCATCTAAAACAGAAATGCTTACAGTTTCTTCCGAATTGTTGATGAGTTCTGATTTTTTTACAAAACCATAATTTTCGCTTGAGTTCCACTGATACCGAAACGTCAGTTTTAAATCGTGATTGATTTCTTCGAACATGACTTTGTTTCCGTAATTGTTTTTGTATAAGTTACGTGTCACTTCATACATGCCTTCAAAACGTTCAGAAAATGGTTCCCACAAGTGGTTTTTGTCATTTTTCGTGATTTGAAAAATAGATTTACTTCCAGTGATTTCAGCAGATTCCGTGATTTTGTCATCTGTGTAATATGGAAATAATGAAAACTCTGAATTTTTACGTCCTGCAGTTAATCCCCCATTACTGGAAATAAACATCCAATGATTGGAATCACTTACGATACTCATAAAAAATGGTCGAATGGTATCGCTATTGGAAATTTTATAAAATTGTTCGTTTTCTATTTTTATGGTATCTATTTGAGACATATTGTTTAAAATATCTTGATCTAGGGTTGCTACTTTAGTCATTATGGGTCTTTTTCTATTTCCTTGTGAAATAGTTTATTTCTTATTGATCTCGTTTTATAGTATGTTGTTATTGATATACTCTAACATAATCTACTAACATTGTTTGTGGGAAAACTGTTCCTGCATCTGGATTACCTGAAAAAGAGCCTCCTACTGCTAGGTTCAGAATTATGAAGAATTCATGATCAAAAACCCATTCTCCAGTAACATCTTCTGGAGTTATTTGGTTATACAATACATCATCTACATAGAAATTTATATAGTTTGGTCCCCATTCGATACCAAATATGTGAAAGTCAGTATCAAATCGATCGTTTAGTAATTCATAACTTTTTGTGATAGCTTGTCCTCCTGAATATCCTGGTCCATGAACACTTCCGTGAGTTATGGTAGGTTGTTGCCCACGATACTCCATAATGTCTATTTCACCACATTGTGGCCATCCAACCGCGTCAATATCATCACCTAATAACCAAAACGCTGGCCAAATACCTTGTCCCCAAGGAAGTTTAATACGTGCCTCAAAACGACCGTATGCTTGGGTAAAGAGTCCTTTGGTATTGATTCGAGCAGAAGTATAACCTGAGCCTTCAAAGCTTTCTTGAATAGCCGTTATTTTTAACATTCCATCTTCAACAATAATATTTTCTGGTCTGTCTGTGTAATATTGTAATTCATTGTTTCCCCAGCCATTACTTCCTGTTCCGATATCATATTTCCAAATGGCGGTGTTTGGCGCGCCATCCGTATCAAAGTTATCTACAAACATTATGTTTGTTAAGGTTATAACTTCTTGAGTTTCGTCTGGATCGCAGCTAGTTGTTAAAACTAATACCGCAAAGCAGCAAATACTACAGATAAAGTGTGTAGTTCTTTTAATATTTTTATTTTTATTTATCATAATAAGCACTATTTTTTTAATTCTCAGCGTAGAAATATATATTATCTAATGATACATTGGCTATGGTGCCATCTGTTACAAATAGCATCATACCAATAGCATCTTTAACCGTTAGTCCTGCAAAACTCGATAAAGGAATATCAAATTCTACCCAGCCGTTACTTGCTAATTCGCTTCCAGAAATTGCAAATGTACCTGATACTTCAGAAGCTTGTGTAAAGTTGTTATGTAGTGACATATTGATATAATCTGAGGCATCTACTGTTTCGTTCACTCTGATATCTATATGTAAGTGTGTCATTTCTGTAGCATCTACTGGCGGTACACCACTTCCTCCTCTACCGTAGAATTCAATTGCTACGAAATTAAGCAGCGTATAATTTATCACATTATTTCCACCTTCATCAACAGCACCACCAAGTGTGGTTTGAAAAGGTTCGTAGAATCCATTATAGTTATCAACTGCTATATTAGCAAATACATCACTGAATACAGAAATAACATTAATATTTACGGCTTCAACTGTTAATGAACCTGCTGCTTCAACACCCGCTATGCTTGCCGTTATAACAGCAGTATTATCTATTAGACCTGTGTCTGGGTTAATTATTCCTGGACCTTCAATAGTAACTGTTCCAAGTTCATTTACTGATGCTACAAATGGATTTGATGTTGCAAAATTAAAATATGCAGGAGTTGTTGTAACAGTTATATCTTGCCCATTAGAAAGGTTAGCTGTGTGCGTTAGTCCAATTATTGAAACCGAAGTGTCAACATTAGCTTGCGCCGTTTGGTCTTGTCCACCAAGAATTGCTGGTCTAGGTTGTCCAATAGTTCCTAATCTTTCAAATTTAAGTTCGTCAATCCAAAATGAATAGCCATCGCCACCATCTGGAGTTGCTACCAACCAAAACATTCCTCGTTCATTTGTGAGCTTAGATGGATCTGGGATTGGTATTATAATTTTTCTCCAGGTTGTTGATAACTGTACATCAGATAAGGAAGTTTGATACGTAGCATCTTCACTTTGTCCAAATCCAAAGCTTTGAATTGTAGGAGCACTAGTAGATCTCACCCAAAAGGTAAGTGCATCATATCCTGATAAGTCTCTACCTGCACCATCTACTCTAAAAAATGCTCCTGCATAGACTCCATCAGGGTCTGTACTATTAGGTACATCAATACGTAGTGAAGCAGCTCCTTCATAGCTTACGTCTGTATCTACTTCAAATATATCGAGCTTTGCAAATCCATCTGCATAAGGCAAATAAAAATCACTTCCCATACCTACAAAGTTATCTGTAAATATTGCTCCTTCTGTGGAAAAATTTGCTATTTGGATATCATCCGAAAGTTCTCGTTCACAACTTACCATACTGACCATTAAGGCAAGTACCATTGTTTTCCAATATTTCAATTTTATGTTTTTCATCTGTTTATATTTATTTTATTGAATCGGTCAGATGGAACGTTTATAATAATTTCTTACTCTGCATTTTAAAATTAGTCTTGAACGTTTCATCATTTGCTATTTTTATTTTCCGATATTGATATGAACATAAGTTCTAATTTCCCACTCCGTACCATTAGGGAATCCTACTGGACTAAGAGGCGGTACTCCAAATTCTGGTCCTACTAAAGGAGAATATCTAGGTGAGTTCGTATCCATAGAACGCCAAGTTCCTCGTATACCTATGGTTGTACTTGGTAAGATAAACCAATCAGGTTTTCCTAAAGAAGTAGAAACATCAAGCATGAGTTGTAAAGGATATGTTAGGTTGAAATCTCTGTGATAATCAAAAGGTCCCCAATCATTTATTTTAACATGCGTTTCTACTTTCATTTTGTTATAAATCATTCGTACATCACCACCAAAACGTTTCACTAATCGTTCACTATCACCATTAGCTTGTCCATTACCATAGTAGAAATTACCTATAATTCCTAAATCTGGATGTATTTTAGAGACCATTCTTGAGTGTATTTCCCATAAGTCTTCTGCTGGTGCAGAGTTAGGAAATGCAAAAAATTGACGATTGGCTAAGAAACCAATGTGTGCATCTTGTGTTGTAGGAAGGTGACGATAGACAAAACCTAAGTTCATTGCAAATTTTGCATCTTCAGCTCTATCATTGTTCCATTCGTACATCCAAGTTCCTGGTGTAGGATCAAAGGTTAGTAATAATTCACCCGCAGTAGTTTCTCTATTCCCTCTAACTGCAAATGGATCCGTAATTACATTTCTTAATCTTCCTGGTGCTCCAACGCCATTTGGCATAGGGTCTACCAATGGTTTTTGCCATAAGAAGTTTGGTGCTATTTGAAAGTCTCCTACAGAGTATGTAAATCCTGTTAAGAAATTTGATTGGTTTCCGCTACCATTGTCTATTAGTTTCCAGCCCGTAAAGGTTCTTGTTTGATCTGCGCCTGCATTAGCTACTAATCCCATAACTCCACCTTGTGCATACCAGTTAAATCTTCCACCTTGGTAGGTGATTTTTGCTTTTCCTCCCCAGTTATCTTTGGAATTTACTTTATCTTCTATGGTGATAGCGCTTGCTTCATTGTATATTTGAAATGAACTCCCATTTAATGGACTTCCGCCCCAAATACCTCCAAGAGTCACACCAAATTTTCCAAATTCTCTTTCTATAACAAGCGAAGCTCTTTCTGTTGGCCAAGCTGGAATGATACCACTTCGAACCTGATTGGCATCTAAGATACGTTGCCCATTATCATCAAATTGCAATTCTGTTTGAAGATCCCTATGATAGATTCCTGTGACATCAAACTTCCCTACTTTACGACTGTATTTTAGTAACGCTGTTGGGTTTGCTCCCCACCATAATTGTGGACCAAATGCAGCTTTTAAACCGTTTAATGCTCCTTTCCCATCTATTTCTAGACCTAAAATTTCACCGCCATAAATGTCTAAGTTAGGCCCATAGTTTGCTTCTGGATATAGGTTGAAAAAATCTCCTTCATAGGCCCAATGATAGTGGCCTGTACGATAGAACCCTCTTACATCAGCATTTTTTGTTTTCCATTCAAATTCTGCATTGTAAACATTTACTCTGTTTATATCGCCTAAAACTACTTCTCCATTTTCTGAGTTTACAGAGACAGATCGTCCTCTGTTTTCATAGAATATTTCATCTATTGGATTATCAGCAACATTCCCAATTATGTTGAAATTTACATTCACTCTCATGTTTGGTGTTGGATTTCCTTCTACACCAATAAAATAAGACTGCATGTGATCAAAACCTAGTTGATTTGGATAAGCACCTGCATTTGGGTCTGCTGTTTCTGGAGTGGTTATAAGACTACCACCAGTATTAAATGTTGTGAATTTCGCTCCTAAATTGCTGAGTCTAATCTTCTGACTTCCGCCACCTCCTAATGCTGCTTTGTCTCCACGAGCTCTTAAAACAGCATCCATCAACTGAATGTTACCAAAATAGTTGTTTAGAAATTCTGGTGTCATTTCTGTATCGTAAGGATTTATGTTATGTACTTCTTTTAGTGCATAATACGCTGCTCTTGGATATAAGGTATAAAGTCCTCTTTCATTGGTTGGTCCTTTTGCACAGATACCAAACCACTCTTCATTCATGTTGTTTCCACTACCGTCAGGTTGTAAATCTCTAGGATACCCACCATTAGACCAAGTTGCGTTGTTATCATGAATATCTAAGTTTTTGGTTTGCGCATATTTCCACCAACCATCACTAAATTGGAATGTAAAACCTCCAATAGAATTTCCGGCTTTTCCAAGTCCCGCAGCATTTTGATAAATATCTTTCCAATTCTCAACATCATAATATGCTTGTGAAAATTGATCTTCTTGATTATCTCTTGCGTTAAACGCATCAGCTCCAAATTCAGCGAATAAAATTGGCATATTTAATTCGTCCTTAACTTTTTGAAAAGCATCACCGAAAGAAGTACCTCTATACATATTTGTACCGTAGATATCAATGTCTTTACATTCTTCTTTTACAAGGTTTAAATAAAGTAAATCCCCATTACAGATGGCAACAGGATGTGATGTGTCTATTTTTTTTACTTCAAGAGTTGCGTCATTAAACGCTTTATAGAGCGCTCTTGCAGAAGCAATTTTATTAGGATCATCAGAACCTTCAATAGGAATATCTTCAGTTTCTGCAGTAGTCCAAGATAGGTGGTAATTATTTTCGTTTCCTATCATATACAGTAACAATCCTGGCGTATCTTTATACGTATTGGCCATTGCTGTTGCTTCTGCCATTAACATTTTTCTTGTCTCAGGGTCTGCATAGTTTGTTTGCGGTGTCCAAGCACCGTTTATAGTAAGTCCATAAGCTCCAAAAGTAATATTGAGCATTGTATAGATACCGTAATTCTCATAGATATAAGTAATCCACTTAGGTGGTAAGCCATAAGTTCTTATAGCATTTACGCCCATGTTTTTTAGTAAGGGCATTTCTCCATCTAGAGCGGCTTTGATGACATCATCAGATTTGCCCCAAATACCAGCGTCTGTAATTGTTGAACCGATAGGAACGTAGTCCCAGTTGACTCCATTAACCATAAAATCCTTTCCGTTTACGACTAATTTCATTCCTTCTGCGTTCTTTTCTACAGTAACCTTACCAGCTTGCGCAAATGCCGACGTTGCAAATAAGAAAAGAAATAGTAATAAAAAATTATTTTTCATCATATCATTATTTTCGAGTTTATTATTAAGACACAATTCTGTTTGTGTGTCTTTTTATTTTTAAAACTAGTACTTAACTATTGGTAACACTCTAAGTGATAAGTCTGTTAAAAATCAATAATCATTTCAACAGACTTATTTTTGTGTTTTCCATCATAACTCTTGGAAGTCATCAAATACTACTCTAAAAGTCATGCAGATTTTATTTCTTATTGTCTCACAAGTTTAAAAGACCAATGGCCACCACCTGCAATTTCTATATCTAAATCTAATGTGTTTCCATCAGTTGAAAGCTCTGCCAAGTATGTGATTGAACTTGGTGCGGCACCAGGCGATGCTAATTCTGAACCATTGACCGCTTTTGCTAAACCTAAAAAGGCACCTGTTCCATTTAATGTAATTGTTCCAGCAGTAGCATCATACGTATACGTTGCGGAAGCTGATCCATCATGTGGAAATACTGGCGCAGCGCATCCTTCAGGATCATTACCTTGCCATGCTTCTACCCATGTATCTGCTCCTAAAACATTTTGGAATGTACCATCTGAATTGAATACATATTCATCGTCAAACAAACATGCTCTTGTGGTTACATCTCCCGAAGAACTAGAGAACCATGATACATCGTTTAAAGCTGGTCCAACACCAAATGCGCCAGATTCTGGTGCAAATTTCCATGTTCCTTGAACTCCTGTTGGCACTACATCTTTCACTAATTTGAACGACCAATAACCGCCACCTGCAATTTCGATGTCTAGTTCTAACGTGTTTCCATCCGCAGAAAGATCTGCTAAATATGTAATTGAACTTGGTGCATCACCCGGTGCTGCTAATTCTGAACCATTAATAGCTTTTGCTAAACCTAAGAATGCACCAGTTCCATTTAGAGTTATGGTTCCTGCTGTAGCATCGTAAACATAGGTAGCTGAAGCACTTCCATCGTGTGGAAATACTGGTGCAGCACAACCTTCTGGGTCATTCCCTTGCCATGCTTCTA
>CAYGPQ010000035.1:27145-42873 GCA_964351775.1 uncultured Kordia sp.
CCTTGCCATGCTTCTACCCAAGTATCAGCTCCTAAAACATTTTGGAATGTACCATCTGCATTAAATACATACGCATCATCAAATAAGCATGCTCTCGTTGTTACATCTCCTGAAGAACTAGAAAACCATGATACATCGTTTAAAGCTGGTCCAACACCAAATGCGCCAGACTCTGGAGCAAAACGCCAAGTACCTTCAAGAGCTGAAGGTGTAGGAGGTGCATCTTTTACTAACTTGAAAGACCAATGACCGCCACCTGCTATTTCAATATCTAACTCTAAGGTATTACCATCTGCAGAAAGTGCAGCTATATATGTAACTGAGCTTGGTGCATCCCCTGGTGCTGCTAATTCTGAACCATTGACAGCTTTTGATAAACCTAAATAAGCTCCTGTTCCGTTTATTGTAATTGTTCCAGCTGCTGCATTGTAATCGTAGGTAGCAGAAGCACTTCCATCATGTGGAAATACTGGTGCTGCACAACCTTCAGGATCATTCCCTTGCCATGCTTCTACCCACGTATCCGCTCCTAAAACATTTTGGAATGAACCATCTGCATTAAATACATACGTATCATCAAATAAACATGCTCTTGTGGTTACATCGCCTGCTGAATTAGAGAACCAAGACACATCGTTTAAAGCGGGTCCAACTCCAAATGCGCCTGCTTCTGGTGCTAAACGCCAAGTACCTTCTAGTGGACTACCTCCGCCAGTCGGTGGTGCTGTATTGATAACAACAGTATGCTCTTTTGTTATTGAAACATCGTTTCTTCCTGGTAATGATGCTGTAACTGTAATGGTATACGTTGCCGTTTCTTCTGGATACGTATATGTTACCATTGGTCCACTCGTTAGCAGTACATCTGTGTCATCATTAGCCGTAGCTCCAAAATCTACCGTGTAAACTATTCTGTTATCACCAGGTACTGTGGAAGCTATTACACCGACTTCAGTACCTAGTGCATTTTGAGTCGCAATATTGAAGTCTAAACCTCCTATGATACTACTGATGTCATCATCCTGATTACAGGATATTGAAATACTTAATAAAAGTACTCCTAGTAAGTATAATGTATTTTTAAATAATTTCATTTTTTATATTTTTTACAGTTTTACAATTTTTTAGTACCCTTGATTTTGCCCCCATCTTTCCATAGCATCAGCCAATTCTAATTCTATTAAAGGTATTGGGAACACTTCGTTTTTATTAATAGTGAAGCCTTCTATTGCATTTACAGCTTTATTAGTTCTTACTAGGTCGAAGAAACGATGCCCTTCACCGGCTAACTCTTTTCGTCTTTCATTGTATATCACTTCTAATAAATCACCTTCTGATGAAGAATAGTCATTATTATTGTTACCATAAGCTCTTGCTCTTACTAGGTTTAAATAGTTTTCAGCGTTTGCTCCTCCACTGTGAGCTTCAGCCTCAGCCGCCATCAACAAGACATCTGCATAACGGATTGATCTGTAATTATTTGCATAATTTAATGGATCAGACCCTTCTCTATCATCTGCTTTTCTTGGCATATATTTTTTGTTAAATAAGCCTGTATCGTCTCTTCCTTGCGAGTAGCTATCTTGGTCATTTCTTAAATCGTAAAATGTTACCTCTCTTCTGGCGTCTGTATCATCAAATAAATCGTACAATTCTACAGAAGGCAAACAAAATCCCCAACCTGCATCATAGTCTGAATTGTCATACGGTGATCTTGGTCCACAAAATTTAGGAAAGTACGTTCCTTGGCTACATTCTATACAAGACCAACTTGCTGCTTGCACACCTGTGTACTGAATTTCAAATACAGATTCCGTTGCATTTTCACCAACACCATCAAAGAGTGTAGAATAGTTAACGTCTGTAGTTAAGCTGTATTGATTACCTGAGATTACTTGATTTAAAGCGATTGCAGCATCTCCAAACTTGGTTTGATCATACGTTCCATGATATAGGTATACTTTTCCTAACAATGCTTGGGCAGCACCTTTAGTTACTTTGTAAGGTTGATTTTGAGTTGTTGACAGATTAGGAATAGCTTCTTTTAAATCTTCTTCGATAAGGCTATATGCAGTTGCTATATCTGCAACTCTTACCATACTGAATTCATCTTCAGGAAAGGTACGCTGATCCATAATTCTTAGAACTCCATTTCTCTCTTCTGTTTTTAATGGTACATTTCCAAAATACTTCACCAACTCGAAGGTGAAATAAGCTCTTAAGAAATATGCTTCCGCAATGATTTCTTCTCTACCACTAAAATCAGTTTTATCTTTAAACTCTAAGATAAAGTTTGCTCTGTTCAAACCTGCATACATTAATCCCCAAATACTTCTCAGTTGATTTTCATCCGAAGGAGTTTGTATCATTTGATTGATGTTTTGTAGCGTAGGCTGATCGTAGTTAAATGAATCTCCTCCTGCTGCATAGTCATCAGATGCTATGACACCTACAAGTACATTCCAAAAAGTTGCTTGAAGCATGTCATACGTACCAATGAGGGCACTGTTATAGTCTTCTTGAGTATTAAAAAAGTTAGAATCGTTGAAACCATCTGGTTTCACTTCTACGAAGTCATCACTACAGCCAACTACGTATAGTAGTGTAAAGCTTAGTAAAATTATTAAAGTTTTTTTCATAACAATTAAAAGTTTAAATTGATCCCTAATAAATACGATGCTGCTACAGGGTAAAAACCTTTATCAATGGCACCTCCAAGTGGAGCTCCTGAGTTTGCAGATGGATCGTATCCTGAATAATCGGTAATTGTAAATAAGTTATTACCTGATATGTATAATCTTAGTTTATCTATTCCCAATTGAGAATTGAATTCTCCCCCAAATGTATAGCCAAGTTGTATGTTTTGTATACGTAAAAACGAAGCGTCTTCTACATGAAAGTCTGAAAAGTTATCTGTGTTTATATTAGCACCTCCAACAGCTCTAGGTACTGAGTTACTTGTCCCAGATCCTTGCCAACGATCTAACATATAATCACCTCTATTGGCAAATAAGTCTTTACGCTCGTAATCTCTAATCATGTCGTTCCCAAGGGAAGCAAACGCATTGGCACTAAAATCTATATTTTTATAAGTAAACCCAATATTCAATCCAAAAGTAACTTCTGGTATAGGATTTCCTATGTTTGTTCTATCCTCAGGTGTTATTTCACCATCTCCATTGATATCTACAAATCTTAAATCTCCAGGCGCAACATCTCCAATGGTACTATAAGTACCAGAAGGTGCAACAGCATCTAACACGTCAATCTCAGATTGCGTCTGATAAATACCATTCGTTTGGTATCCATAAAAATGACCTAAAGGCAATCCTGGAACCATTCGAGTAATACCCGTTTGATTGATACCAACACCGTATTCTCCTCCAACCGGAGTAGTTCGACCATTAAGTGATATTACTTCATTATCGATCGTAGTGAAATTGAAGTTGATATTAAATTTAAAGTTTTCTGAAAGATTCTCATTATAACCAATTGCAAATTCAAGACCTCTATTTCGTACAGTACCTGCATTAACGACAGAAGCTCCAGTTCCTGGCGCACCAACACCAGTTACAGCAGATGCTTGAGGTGTTAACAATAAATCTTTTGTTTGCTTACTATAAGCATCCGCAGATATACTCACTTTGCCATCAAATAATCTTAGATCCAAACCAATATTCGCAGTTTCTTGTTCTTCCCACTTTAAATCAGGATTCCCTGGTCTACCTGGCGACAATCCAAATAATAAGTTGTTAGACCCTGCATCTATGGTTGCTTGACCATCTAACCTTGTAATAAAAGCAAAAGCAGGTATACGGTCATTACCAATGATACCATAACTTGCTCTTAATTTTAAATTATTGATCCAATTTACATCTTTCATAAAGTCTTCATCTGATATATTCCAACCGATAGATCCAGAAGGAAAATACCCTACATTGTTACCATCTTGAGACGAAAATTGTGATGATACATCTCTTCTTATTACTGCAGAGAACAAATATTTACCTTTGTAATTATATTGTACTCTTGTAAATAAAGATGATAAACGTGAATCAAACCAATCTCCACCGTTCTCTAATTGTGCTTCGGTAAAACGTGGCTCCACCACCATACCTGCATCCCAAACAGTTTGTCCTAATTGATTCGTACCAACATCAGTTCTTCCTATGTTTCCGTAAAAACGTCCTTTGGTTCTAAATAATGATGTTCCTAATAAAACCGTTAAATCATGTGTGTCATTAAATACTTTGGAGTACGTTATATAGTTGTCCCATGTAAAATCTGTAAAATCGGCACCAAGATCAACTACTTCATTCGTAATATCAGTATCGTTTATATCTCCAATGTTTGGTGCTTTTCCATTCCCATAAAAAACTTCTGGTCTAAAAATGTCATCACGCACGTTTGCATGATTGGCTTGGATTCTTGAAGTTGCCTTGAAATCATTTAAAAAAGTATAATCTAAACCTAATACACCACTAAATTTAGAAACTTTCGTTGTATTAAAGGTATTGGCTATCTGCGCCACAGGATTAATAATTTCAATTTGGCTAATTGCATTTGCCAAAGAAAAATCTCCGTTTTCATCGCGCACTGATGTGATTGGGTCAATGTTTACAGCATTATATAATACGGCTCCTATACCACCTTCTTGCAGATTTTGTTTCTCAGAAATAGTATGTAAACCATTCGCTGTTACTTTTAAATTATCTAAAAGATCATATTGAACATTCATTCTTGCAGTTAAACGTTCAAAATTGTTTTTATCTCCTCCTACAATTCCATCTTGATTTAAGTACGAAATACCAAATGAGTATGCTGATTTTTTTCCACCACCACTTACGTTTAGACTTAGGTTTGATATAACAGCTGTTTCAAAAACTTCATCTTGCCAATCAGTACCATTCTGAGGGTATACAAAAAATTCTGTATTATCAGAAGCATCATTCACATAAATTGCATAGTCCGTAGGATTTAATAAATCTAATTTTCTACTAGTTCTTTGAAACCCCGTATAACTATCTATTTGAAATTTTAATTCTGATTCTTTTCTACCTGATTTAGTAGTAATTAAGATGACACCATTGGCAGCTTGTACTCCATAAATACCAGCTGTTGCATCTTTCAGTACATTTATAGTCTTAATATCATTTGGATTTAAAACAGATAAGTCTGTAATTCTATTTCCATCGACTAATATTAATGGTGCATTGTCTCCATTAGTTGTGATACCTCTAATCCTAATATTGAGACCACTTCCTGGCGATCCAGAGTTTGATGTTACATTGACACCTGCTACCTGCCCCTGAATGGCTTGCTCAACTCTAACAGGATTGAGCTTCTCAATAGATTCTGCATCAATAACTGTTACGGCTCCAGTAACTTCTTTCTTTTTCTGGGTACCATATCCTATTACAACTACAGAGTCTAGCGCCTCTGCATCTTGTTTCATGACAATGATTAAATCTTCATTAGAAGTTACGACAACTTCTTTTGTAGTATAACCAACATAAGAAAACACAATGGTTGCACCACTTGGCACCTTTTTTAAGGTAAAGTTTCCATCAAAGTCGGTTGAAACTCCATTTGTAGTATTTTTTTGTAAAACGGTAACTCCCAGAAGCGGCATATTTGTACCTTCTTCCAATACTGTACCTTTGATCTCAAATTCTTGTCCATAACTCCATATCGAGGAGAATATGAGTACAAAAATGATTAAATGACGGTTCATATAGTTTTTTTTGATTAGTTATGACAATGTATTTACAAAAGTTAACGAATCCTTAAAAAACACCTATACAAAAAACATACATCGTAAAATTTTCTGTATTTATTTGAATAATTAACACTGTTAGCCCTCTATATATGTGTTATTAGCAATTAACAATAAGTTTATAAAAAAATGACTATTTACATGTTAAAAGCGAACTACAACGTTATTGTTGTGGTAATGTTGTAGTGTTTGCACATGGTGTTAAGGTGCTTAAATGCCTCATGCGCTATTGAATGCGCTATATATTCTATTCTTGAGTATATTTTTCTTGCATTATACTACGATACATTAAAAAAAGAAGAAAAATAATTCTAAATAAAATGTCAATCTAAAATGTATAACCTCACCCTAAGGTAATGATATATTTTCTAAATTAAAATAACCACCATAAAAAACGCCGTTTTCGTTGCTACTTCAACATAAAAAAGAAATCGTAGCTAAAAGCGAATTAAAAATGTAATAACTGGCGTTAAATACCTTTTTTACCTTAAAATTACTCACAAAAACTTGGGCTTTTCCCTTTATTCTTCAAAATAAAATTTAATCGTTGCTAAGGCAATGCTTGCATTTTCTGTTTTAATTAAAGAAAAAATAACTGGCTTTTTATTGAGTAATTTTAAAACAAAACTGGTATAATGCTTTATAAGTCTAAGAAATAATCATTAAGATTGATTTCGCGTTCTAGATTAATTTTTTTACGTAATCGATAGCGTTTGATTTCCACACTTCGCACGGAAATATTTAATAGTGGTGCAATTTCTTTTGAGGACAGATTCAATCGTAAATATGCACATAAACGAAGATCATTTGCGGTAAGTTGTGGATGGAGTTCTTTTACTTTTTTGAAGAAATCTTTATCTGCATGATTGAATGCTTCTTCAAAGAATTTCCAATCTTCCGCATTATTGATGTTTTTATCAATCAAACGAATTACGGGCGTTACACTTTGTGATCCGTCTTGCTTGTTGAGTTCAGTTTTGATACTATTTAGTGTTTCATTCTTCTTAATCATATTCATTGTTGCAATTGCCAATTCACGATTTTTAGATTCTATATCACTATTTAGTTGTGAATTTTTCAATTGAATGATTTCTTTTTGCGCTTCTAGTTCTTTTAATGCTAAATCACGTGTGGTTTTCTCCAGTAAACGTTCCCGTTGCTTCTTATAGTAGTTTTTATAGAAACTGTTTAATCCAATAAAGAGCATAATGGTCAAAATTACATATAACAACAATGCTAGGTTTGATAAAAACCACGGACGGTGAATGATAAATGAGTACGTTGCCGTATTTGCTGTCACTTCATTGTTGATACGTGCTTTTACATTAAATGTATAACTTCCGTATGGTAAGTTTTCAAAAGCTTGCATCGATTGTGTACTCCAGCTGCTCCATTCATTATAGAGGCCTTCAAGTTGATACGAATATTCTGCCACCTCATATTTATTGTACGCAGGAATGCTGTACATAAACTCTAAAAAGTTTTCATTGGCTTTGAATTCAGTATCGGCTGCTAACGGAATTTGTTTGATATCACCAGAAAGCTTCCAATTTTTTATACTATTGATGCTAATTTCATATACTTTGGAATCCATCGCTAATAAATCAATAGTAATGTAACCATTAGACGTCCCTAACAGATAATTTTTTCCTTTGAGATGCGCTATATTTTCATATCCTTGCATTTCGTTTCGCAACGATTTTGGAATGGCAATGCGCTGTACTTTAAAATTTTCGTTTAACTTTTCTTTGGTTACATAATTGATATAATTGTTTGTAAACGCCCATAAATAACCAATATTATCTACCACTAACTTCCCCGAAGTATATTCGTCATTTTCAAAAATAGTACTGAGAATGGAATCTTTTTGAAACCAAGCCGTTTCGGCATTATAAGCATAAATACCGTTTTTATTGGCTTGATAAATGGTATTATCGAACTGAATTAGGCTCGAATTCGCACTTTTTTGAACGGTATTATTTTTGATGAATTTTGTGACTCCCTTATAGTTTTCGTCAAGCGTGAGCTCATATACACCTTTGTATTCATGATTCATTAATATTTTGGTCGATGTTGCCCATTCAAAATGTTTGGAAGAAATATTGAACCCTTTGAGTTTGTGACTTAATGCCCAAACATCATTTTGTTTAGTAAGCATGTACAAACCGTCGTAATTCCCTTGAATAATCATGTCTTCCTTTCCTGGAACTGTTTTAATGTCCCAAGCACCTTCTACATTTGTTATTTTGTTTTGTGTTCCCTCATTAATAAGAAAAGTTCCCAAATCGTGACCACAGAATAATTCGTCATCTATAACACGCAAACACCAAACTTGTCCGTTAGTGCCTTCAACAAAGTTAAAATCAGTGGAGTCATTTTCTGCTTTGTAAAACAATCCTTGATTCGTTCCCAAATAGATATAGCCTTTATGAATTACGGACGCATAAATAGTTCCCAATCGCCCTGTTTGATCGTCAAAGTATTTAAAAGGCTCTTTGGAATTGATACAATTGATGCCATTGTCGAGTCCAACCCACAAATTCCCATCAAAATCTTCAAACAAAGAAAGCGCAGTATTATCACCCAAACCGTTCGTTTGATTGATATGATATAGCAATACTCCGTCTGCAGAAATGTGTAAAATTCCTTTCGAAATAGTTCCCAGCACAAAACTACCATCTCTGAGTTGAATGCTTGTGTATACACTTTTTTGTTGGTATTGTTGTTGATAGGGCAACTGAAGCGCTGTCAATCCATTTTCATCATAGGTAAACCAATTTCCTTCACGTGTGATGATGATTTTTTGATTTCCTTTAGGATACAATCCTACAATTCTATTATTTCTTAAAATTGCATGATCGCTCACAAGTATTTTCTCGCCATTTTCGATGCTGTACAAACCTTCATTAAGTACCTGAAAGTACAATTCGCCTTCCATCTTATAGAGCTTTATAATCGTTTGTGACGCTTCAATGGTTTTGAACGTGTCGGTTTCTGTGTGATAACTATAAATTCTATTGAGCGATTGAAAAAGTACCCATTGATCTAGTTGAATGATTTCCCAAATTTGTTCATCTTCCACCATTTCCACCTGCAATTGGTCGCTTATGGATGTATATTCTAAAATTCCTTTCGCATTGCGTTCCCAATATCCAAAGTTCATATAACAACCTGTGTATATCCTATTTTCAATAACTTTTACGGAACGCATGATGGTTTCATTTGGCGATTTGTAGAGTGTCCATTGCGCACCATTAAATTCGAGCAACCCTTTGTTATTAGCAATATACATGTTTCCTTCTTCGGATTGAGAAATCATCCAATTTTGGTTATCTGCATTATAAATTTTGGGGGTATACTTAATAATAGGTGGCAATTCCTGAGAAAAGGAAACGCACGAAAATAATACAATGAATACGTGAATAAATGTTCGCAAAAAATAGTTGGGTTTGGGTTTGCTCCTAAATTTAGTATTATTTTTTGAATTTCATCACATATCTAACCAATCTATTGAATGAAAATATTTTTAATGCTAGGAAAAGATGATATTCATCGATGATTTTCTTGGGAAGCTCTATCTTTGCACAAAACTTACCATTTATGGACACAAAAAAGTTATTTACTTTTATTTATGATTATGTAAAAGCGCAAAACTACTCAGAAGGAGTTGCCATTTATACAAACTTGATTGTGCTTTTAGTCGCGGTTTCTATCGTTGCATTTATAATTGATTTTATAGTACGACGCTTGTTGATTTCATTGGCACATCGGATTGCTCCAAAAACTAAAAATAATTTTGATGATTATTTAGTTAAGAACAATCTTCCCCAAAATTTAGCGCATGTAATGCCTGTGTTGTTTATTGAACAAATAACGCCGTATGTTTTTATACATTTTCCACAGTTTGAAGTTGGTTTCTTAAAAGTGATTGATGTCGTTTTAGTGATTTTAGTCATTAGAGTAATTCGCAGCATCTTACAATCTGTTCGTGATTTCTTAAAAACCTTGCCCGCTTTTCGCGATAAACCTATTGATAGTTACATTCAGGTATTCATGATTTTTGTGTGGATGATTGGAATTGTTTCTGCATTTTCCATCATCACAGAGAAATCTATGCTTGCATTTGTGACGACTTTAGGAGCGTTATCAGCTGTGATTTTATTAATTTTTAGAGATACGATTCTTGGTTTTGTGGCGAGTATTCAAGTATCTGTCAATGATATGGTACGGATTGGCGATTGGATTACAATGGAAAAGTATGGTGCCGATGGAGATGTCGTTGAGATTAACTTGGCTACCGTAAAAGTTCAGAATTTTGATAAAACCATTACGACCATTCCTACCTACGCGTTGATTTCCGATTCGTTTAAAAACTGGCGCGGGATGAGTGAATCCGATGGACGACGTATCAAACGCGCTATCATCCTCAAAGCGCATAGCATTCATTACCTCAGCAACGAAGAAATTGAGGAATTAAAAAAAATACAGCTCGTTTCCCATTATATCGATCATCGTCAGAAAGACATTGATTTGTTCAACGAAAAACGTTCCGCAGATAAATCATTGCTTATCAACGGACGTAACCTGACTAATATTGGTGTATTCCGTAAATATGTAGAATCGTATTTACAAAAACATCCTGCCATTAATGAAAATATGATGGTGATGAGTCGCCAATTGGCACAAACGCCACAAGGAGTTCCGTTGGAAATTTATGCGTTTAGTAAGGATAAAGAATGGAAAAACTACGAGCATATTATGAGTGATATCTTTGATCATTTACTAGCTGCCGTTCCGTATTTCTATTTGGAAACGTATGAGTTGAATGTCGCAGGATCGTAGTCTTCGAGAACCTCAGACTACTTGGATTTTTAGTATCGCTTTGCTCTTGGAAACGGCTGCGCCTTTGGTATCGCTTCGCTTTTGGTTTTGGGTATTAGGTATTAGGTATTAGGTAAGTACAGTATTTTTTTATTTAAAATTTACAATTCAGCATTTAAAATTCCTCTAGTTTTAATCAAATAACGTTTGAAGTTTCGCAAATACTTCGTTGGCATACGCTTCATTAAACGGAACATATTTTTTGGCGAGTTCGGCGTCTGCCAATTCTTTTTGGACCTGTGATAGCGGAATTAGCGTGACATCGGCAACTTCTTCTTGTTGTAGCGTAAAGTTTGTATGTGATGGAATTTCACAAGCAAAAATGGTGATGAATTCCCGGTCCCAATAGTCTTCCGCATGCCGATAATCGATTCGGAAGTGTCCAATTTGCTGTAAGTGTTCGACTTGGACTGTAATTCCGAGTTCTTCCTGTGCTTCTCTCACGGCAGTTTGCAAGGCAGTTTCTCCGCTACTGATATGTCCTGCCACAGAAACGTCCCAACGATTCGGAAAGTTGGGTTTGATGGCTGCACGCAATTGCAAGACCACTTCCCCACTTTGAGTATATAACCACACATGTGTTGACGCATGAAAGTGTCCGTAGCGATGTGCTTCTTCTTTCGGAAGAATTTCGCCGGTGGGTTTGCCGTGTGGGTCTAGGATATCGAGGAGTTCCATTTTTCAGTTTGCAGTTTTCGGTTAGCAGTTTTCGGTTAGCAGTTTTCGGTTAGCAGTTTTCGGTTAGCAGTTAGCAAATTAAATAAATTCGAAATCAACAATCGTTAATCATCAATCGTTAATCGTTAATCGTTAATCTACAATCGTAAATCATTTTGGTTCAAGGTTCAAAATTAAACTTTTACATTTTACATTTTGAGTTTTACATTTTGACTTCGTTTATTCGTTATTCGTTATTCGGTATTCGTTATTGGGTTTAAAATACGAAAACTGAGCGAAGTCGAAGTTTTACATTTTACATTTAATCTTTTACATTTTTACTTTCCTTGGCTTTCTGCACAATAGCCTTAAGCTTTGCTTTCGTAGTTTCTTTTCTCGCTTTTACCTTTTTGATCTTCTGATTCATCAACTTGGTATGCTTCGCTTTGTTTTGCGTGTTTTTTTGTCCTTTGGGTTTTGGCATTGGGAAATAAATTACAAATTCGACATCCGTTTCATCGTATCAAAAAACGCTCTATAGAAAGCTTCGTCTTTGGCATACAATCTATATAAGTCGAGTTCTTGTTTTCGTTGTTTAGACATTACATCGTCTAGTATCTTCCTAAATGCTAAGTTTTTATTTTGTTCATCGCTGTTTTCAGCTACTTTAATTTTAAAATCAGGATGTGCTTGTATGGATTTGGTTAAAGAAATGAATTTCACTCGCTGATCTTCAGGAGTTGCTTCCCAGCCCTGGAACCATTTTTCATTAAAGGATTGTATTATTAACTCTAACGGATCTTTTTCTTCTTCACTCCCATGCGCACTTCTTGGTTGCGGGTTTTGCGGATCTACAATGCTATCAGAATCATCTAAACCAATCGCTACGTTCAAACGTACTCGTTCTAGTCCATACGTTGATAAATCAATAGAGTTCAACAGTTCATCCAATGTATCTCCATCAGGGTTTTTAATAGGTAATTTTGGAATTAGAAACTTTAAAAACCAATATAGCTTCTCCCATTTCAACATCTCAAAGGGTAATATGGAAGCCATTTGCCCATAGATCTTTACAAATTGCTTTGCCTTGATCTTAAAATCAGCTTTACTATCATCTTCTAGTTCTAATTCATGGATAAAACGTTCTGCAGCACGCTCAATGATGGGACTGAGTACTTGTGCATCTTCTTTGTTAAAAAACTTTTCATTAAAGTCTTCTACTTCGCTCCATTCATATACACCTACCTCATCCAATACACCTTTTAGTTCATGCAACACATTTACATCTGTGGCTTCACTTAAAGAAGTCGCTGTATAGAACGGATCAAATGATATTTTAATATCAGTTGTCGCATTAAAGAAATCAAGTACGACAATATCTTCTGTTTTCTTCCCTAGTTTATTAGCAGATCGGTTTAAACGAGATAACGCTTGCACAGCCAATACGCCTTGTAGTTTTTTATCAACATACATTGCACATAATTTTGGTTGGTCAAAACCTGTTAGGTATTTGTTTGCAACCACAAGTATTCTGTACGCATCTTCATCAAACTTATCTTTGGTATCTTTTTCCGCAAAGCCATTCATGCCCGCTTCGGTATAGGTAATACCATCCACTTCTTTTTCGCCTGAAAATGCAATTGCTATTTTGAACGGATTGCCTTTGTCCAACAATATCCGTTGCAACGCTTTATAATAGCGAATAGCCGATTCTATACTTTGTGTCACCACCATTGCTTTCGCTTTTCCTTTTAGCTTTTTTTGATTTACAATCTGTGGAATGAAATGATCTAAAATGATTTCGGCTTTGGTGCTGATGGTTTGTTGATGTTGCTCTACATAGCCACGTAATTTTTTCTGTGCTTTTTTTGTATCAAATAACGGATTATCTTCAACTGACTTTTCTAGTTCGTAATAACTTTTAATAGTTGTATAGTTTGCCAATACATCCATAATAAAACCTTCTTCAATGGCTTGTTTCATGGAATACAGATGGAAAGGTTTAAAAGTACCATCTGCTTGTTTAGCACCGAACTTTTCTAAGGTTATAGGTTTTGGTGTTGCTGTAAAAGCTAAATACGAAGCATTTCCTCTCATTTTACGTGACTGCATCGCTAAAACAATTTTTTCTTGTGCGTCTAATACTTCATCTTCTGCTATTTGTTGTCCCATAGCCGTATTCATACTGTCATGAGCAGAACCACTTTGACTACTGTGTGCTTCATCAATAATTACAGCAAAGCGCTTGTCACTTAAATCTGCAATACCATCTATGATAAAAGGAAACTTCTGAATGGTGGTAATAATGATCTTTTTTCCTTGTTCTAAACTGTCTCTTAATTCTTTGGAAGAGTACGCTGGTGCTATAATGTTTTTGACTTCAGAAAAACTTGCTATGTTTTCACGGATTTGTTTATCCAACAGTCGTCTGTCAGTTACTACAATCACAGAATCAAACAATGGATGTTCCTTACCACGATTTCCTGGTGTGTTGTCATCTTTAGGATAGGTTTCTATCAATTGATACGCCGCCCACGTAATCGAGTTCGATTTCCCTGAACCTGCGGAATGTTGTACCAAATAGGTTTGTCCAACACCTTTTATACTGGCATCTTCAATTATTTCACGCACCACATTTAGTTGATGATAGCGAGGGAAGAATAATGTCCTCGTGTTTAATACGTCTTTTTTCTTTCCATCCAAGCGTACAAAGTGCTGAATGATGTTTGCCAAACTTTCCCTTGTAAAGACTTCATGCCATAAATACTTGGTTCGGTGTCCTGTTTCGCCTGTTGCTAATTCAGGATTGCCTTTCCCGTGTTTGTTTCCTTTGTTAAAGGGTAAAAAGAATGTATTGTTACCATTCAACTTGGTGGTCATATACGCTTCGTCGGTATCTACGGCAAAATGGACTATACAACGTGCAAATTGTAATAAAGGTTGCTTAGTATCTCGTTGATTTTTGTATTGATGTTGTCCGTGTACGCGTGCATTTTGTCCTGTCCAATGATTCTTTAGTTCCATTGTTACTAATGGAATACCATTGACAAAGAGTACCAAGTCTATTTCTTCTCTCGGATTGTCTTTGGAATAGCGTAATTGCCGCGTAACACTAAACTTATTGTGTTCAAAGTTATCTTTTACTGCTTTACTACTACTCGCTAAAGGCAACTGATAGAATAATGTAAAATGTGCATCGTCTACTTCCAAACCTTTTTTAAGCAAATGCAACACTCCATATTTTTTAGCCAAACGATCAAAACGATTGAGGATTTTTAGTTTCCAATCGGATTGCTTTTGCAACTTCGCTAACTCTTCCTTTTGTGTGCTTTGCAAAAAGTCCCAAAAGAACTGCTCATCAATAGCAAATTGTGCATTGAAATTTGAAGGCTGCCCAATGTAATAGCCTTTCCCGGCTCTATACAATTCGTCAGGTCTTTCATTGACTTCATTTACAGACGTTCCTTGCTGCTTAATTTCTTCCAAACAAGTTCCTGTGAGTATTTTTTCAATGGCAGCTTCTAAAGCTTGTTCGTTGGTTTGACTATGCATTTTTTGGATTCTTAAATAATTCTATCAAATATTTTTCAAAGTCATTAAAATTCATTCCAAATTCTTCAATTACTTTTTGCGGAATTAATGTTCTATAATCTCCTTCAAGGTGTATTTCATCTTGTTCATTTGTTTGCTTTAAAACATTTATTAAGTGCTCTACATGATCTCCTATATCATTAACAAATTTAATACTATCTACTACCTTAATTATATCTGAAATCTCATGTCTATCTTCTCCCACATAGTCTGTCATATCAACAGAACATAAAGCATAATTATCTTTTTGTTCGTTTGATCTTATCGTTTGATTTTTTGACATTTTTATTGAGGTTCTTTTATCCCATCTTGACTTTACTTCAATATAATATTTGATTTCATCTTTTATCTTAATAACTATATCTTGCCCATTCTGTTCACCTAAAACTTCACATTTAATATCTTCAGGCTTAAATATGAGTTTAAGATGTTCTTTTAATTTTTCTTCCATATGAGTTCCAATCTGATATTTAAACTGGAAGTTGGCTTTTCTTTGATGTTCATCTTCAAGGTTTTCAATTGCTTTATTTAATATTGCTTCAAAATTCGAATTTCGAGCTAGTTTTCCAATACTTTTAATTTTTTCATCATCTAATGTTACGATAGAAAAAATGTCTTCTTTAGTTTCTTCTTTTGAAACTACTGAAATCATTATACTTGCTTTCTTCTCATTTAATAACTGAAACAAATCTTGATAATACTTCTCCGTTAATTTTGGAATAATTTTTAGAATAGTTTTATCATGTGGATGATTTTCAATATCATTAATATTATCTTGAAATAAAGTTTCTTCAATAATTTTGGTTAAATATCTATTGTTAAC
>CAYGPQ010000036.1:0-40236 GCA_964351775.1 uncultured Kordia sp.
AATGTATCGAGAATAGTTTTTTGAAGCATTAAAAGCTTATCTCGAACTCACGTTATTTACAATCACAGAATTAAGGCGTCGAGCTAGAAACCTGCAATATTTTTCCGTTGTAGAATTTGTTTCCATTCAGCGAAAAGTCAAAAATATATTGCGCCATTTCTAACGCCGTTAAGGGTGCTTGATAGCCTGGAAAAGCTTCTGCTAACATTTCGGTTTGTACGGCACCTAAGGCTAATACATTGAACGCAATTCCTGCATCTTTGTGTTCTTCAGCTAATAATTCTACCAAGGTAATCACAGCGCCTTTAGACGAACTGTACGCGGCTAATCCGGGGAATTTCATGCTTCCTTGAATTCCGCCCATGGAACTAATTGTTACCACGTGACTTCCCGATTTCATATACGGAATCAACACTCTACTTAATTCTGCGACACCAAATACATTGACTTCGTAAATCCATTTGAAATCTTCCATCGTGGTTTCTGCAAAAGGTCTGTTGAGTAAAGCTCCTGCATTGTGAATCACCACATCTACTTGTTCCCAGTTTTCTTCCACAAACGTGGTCACTTTTGCATAGTCTTCTGGCTTGCCTAAATCAAACGCAAGTGAGGTGATGTTTTCAAAAGTGAGGTTGGAAACTGGCTTTTGGTTTCGGGACAAGGCTAATACATTGTGACCTGCATTGGCGAATAAATGTACCAATTCAAACCCGATTCCTCTACTGGTTCCTGTGATAATGATGTTTTTCACGTGTTTCAATTTTAAATAATTAGCGTCATCCTGAACTTGATTCAGGATCACATAATAATGAGCTTGGTGTGATTCTGAATCTAGTTCAGAATGACGGATTTTTAATTTGAGTTATAGAATTTCATTTTCAAATTATTAAATTGAAAAATCTTCAAATTCTGTTATATAACGACTATTCCGTAGGTGCGTTTAACTTAATTTCCTTAGTCTCCGCATTGACCGCTTTTCGAACTGCTGGAATAAATGTGTTTACAAAGTTTGCCATGTGATTGAAATCCATTGCCGCTGATTCGTCTCCTACTTTGTGATAATGATTAAAGTTTGTGAAATCGAAGGTGGAGAATGTCTGACACGGCACGTTGAATTCTTTAAAAAACGCATAGTTATCCGATCGCATAAACAATCTGTATTCACCTGCTTTTGGCAAGAACCCTGCAATCTTTTTACCTGCATATTCGTTCATTTTTTCAGCTAGATTCGATTTGTCAAATCCAGTTACGTATGCTGTGTAATCTTTGTCAACTAAAGGAACACCCACCATTTCATAATTCAGCATTAAATATAAATCGATGTTTTTAGCTTTTAAGGTTTCCGCTAAGTATTTAGAACCTAATAATCCTTTTTCTTCCGCAGAGAATAAGGTAAATAGAATGCTTCGTTTGTTACTTTTTGTTTTTGAAAAGTAGCGTGCCATTGTCAATACCGTTCCAACACCAGCCGCATTGTCATTGGCGCCATTGGCAATACTATCATTTCCTACGGGCTGTGCAAATCCGATATGATCGTAATGCGCGCCAATAATTACAAATTCGTTTTTTAGTTTCGGATCCGTTCCTTCGAGGTATCCCACCACATTGAACGCATTTTTTCCTTTTACCGTAAAACTATCGCGATAGGTATCGAAATATGATTGTATTCCGTTTGATTTGAAATAGTCTTCAATGTAAGTAGCTGCTTTTTCAATGCCTTCACTTCCAGTATCTCTTCCTTGTAATTCGTCAGAAGCTAAGTAGGTTACGATATCGTCTACTTCTTGTGCTTGAATGACAATTTCTTTGGTTTTACACGAAAATACAAGTACTGATATAAGACAGATTCCCAGAATATTTTTTAAATGTTTCATGATTATTTTTTTGATGAATGATGAATTGATGTATGTATATAAAAAATCCCACTTCCGTGGGATTTTTTAATGTGTTATATGTTTATGCTAACATGGTCACAGGATTCTCCACATACTGTTTTACAGTTTGCAGGAATTGTGCGCCTGTTGCGCCGTCCACAGTTCTGTGATCACACGCTAATGTTACTTTCATGGTGTTTCCTACGACAATTTCTCCGTTTTTGACTACTGGTTTTTGAACAATAGCCCCTACCGATAAGATTGCTGAGTTTGGCTGATTGATGATCGAAGTAAATTCTAAGATTCCAAACATTCCTAAGTTCGAAATGGTAAACGTACTTCCGTCCATTTCTGCTGGTGAAATCTTTTTGCTTCTTGCTTTCCCTGCTAAATCACGTACTTGACTTCCAATGGTTGTCAAGCTCATTTGATCTGCAAATTTTAATACAGGCACTAACAATCCGTCATCAACAGCAACAGCTACACCTACATGAATGTGTTTTTTATACGTTGTAGTTGCATCATTCCAAGTGGTATTTACTTGTGGATGTTTGCGCAATGCCATCGCGCAAGCTTTAACAATCATATCATTGAAGGATACTTTGATATCTGGAATTGCATTGATCGTTTGACGAGAAGCAATGGCGTTATCCATGTCCAATTCTACCGTAAGGTAATAATGTGGCGCTGTAAATTTAGATTCTCCTAAACGACGTGCAATGGTTTTACGCATTTGCGAGTTTTTCACTTCTTCGCTGCTTTCTTCTCCTGCTGGCACAAAAGGAGCTACGACTGCAGTTTCTTTTACTGCTGGAGCTGCTATTGCTTTTGGAGCTGCCGCCGCTGCAGGCGTAAAGTTTTCAACATCGCGTTTTACAATACGTCCATGATCGCCTGTTCCTGCTACTTGTGAAAGGTCGATTCCTTTGTCTTCTGCAATTTTCTTTGCTAAGGGTGAAGCAATAATTCTACCATCCAAAGATTCTTTTCCAGAAACTGTTGGTGTTGCTGGTGCTGCTTCTTTTGGTGTTTCTTTTGGCGTTTCTTCCAACACTGAATCGTTTCCCGAAGCTGCCGCTTTTAATACTGCATCTACGTCTGTTCCTTCTTTTCCAATGATGGCTAAAATACTATCAACTGGTGCAGATTCTCCTTCTTTGACTCCGATATAAAGTAAGGTTCCTTCATTGAAAGATTCAAACTCCATGGTTGCTTTGTCGGTTTCAATTTCTGCTAAAATATCACCTTCTTCAACTTTATCACCTATTTTTTTCAACCAAGAAGCTACCGTTCCTTCTTCCATGGTATCGCTCAATCGTGGCATGGTTACCACAATTGCTCCTGCTGGCATCTCCACTTTTTCTGTGGTAGCTGCTTCAGCTTTTGGTGCGTCTGCTGTTTCTGGTGCGGAAGTTTCTGCGGTTTTGTCTGCTGTGGCTTCTTTAGAAGCACCTTTTAGTAAGGCATCTACATCGTCTCCTTCATCTCCAATGATGGCTAGTAAAGTATCTACGGGAGCAGTTTCTCCTTCTTGCACACCAATGTAAAGTAAGGTGCCTTCATGGAAGGATTCAAATTCCATCGTTGCTTTGTCAGTTTCAATCTCTGCGAGAATGTCTCCTTCTTCAACTTTATCACCTACTTTTTTTAACCATGACGCCACAACACCTTCTTCCATGGTGTCACTGAGTCTTGGCATGTTTATAATTTCTGCCATGTTTTATAGTTTATGAGATAAAAATGGATAATCTTCTTGTTCGTATACGGCGTCGTACATGAGACTTTTTGGTGGATATGGCGAATCTTCTGCGAATTTTTCACATTCTTTCACCAATTCCTTTACACGCTTGTCCATTTCTGCAATTTCTTCTTCCGTAGCGTATTCCTTTTCCAATAACGTTTCTTTCACTTGCGTGATTGGATCTATTTTTTTGTATTCTTCGACTTCGTCTTTGGTTCTGTAATGTTGTGCATCAGACATAGAATGTCCTCTGTAACGGTATGTTTTCATTTCTAAGAATGTTGGTCCGTCACCACGTCTAGCTCTGTCCACTGCTTCGCTTACCGCTTCTGCTACTTTTACAGGATTCATTCCGTCCACAGGTCCACAAGGCATTTCATATCCTAAACCGAGTTTCCATATATCGGTATGGTTTGCGGTTCTTTCTACAGAAGTTCCCATGGCGTATCCGTTGTTTTCACAGATGAATACTACGGGAAGTTTCCAGTTCATTGCCATGTTGAAGGTTTCGTGTAACGATCCTTGACGTACCGCTCCATCTCCCATGTAACATAAGGTTACGGCTTCTCTTTTGAAATATTTGTCAGCAAAAGCCAATCCAGCTCCTAATGGAATTTGTCCACCCACAATTCCGTGTCCACCATAAAATCCTTGTTCTGGTGCGAATATGTGCATGGACCCACCAAGTCCTTGTGAGGTTCCTGTTGCTTTTCCGTAGAGTTCTGCCATTACTTTTTTAGGATCAACGCCCATTCCGATTGGCTGAACGTGATTTCTATATGCAGTGATCATTTTATCTTTAGATAAGTCCATTGCATGTAATGATCCTGCCAAAACAGCTTCCTGACCATTGTATAAGTGAAGAAATCCACGTACTTTTTGCTGAATGTAAACAGCGGCTAGCTTGTCTTCGAACTTTCTCCAGAATAACATCTCCTCATACCATTTACGGTATATTTCTTTAGTGATCTTTTTCATCTGTTTATATATATTTTATTAAATCGGTCAGATGGAACGTTTATAATCATTTTGCTGTGTGTTTTAAAATTAATCATGAACGTTTCATTTATTTCAAATTGGTTGGCTTTGTTAATTTACAATAAGTAACAATTCCATTTATAGGTTTATAGCTTCTTGTTGTTTGTTATTTTCAATGAAACGATAACAAAAATACTACTTTAATAATAAGTGAAAAAATGTAGCGGTAATTTATCTGTGTTTTAACACGATTTATTGTTTCGAAAACGTTATCGAAAAAGGGAAAATCAACAATGAGTCAATTTTTCCTTTTGTTATTAGATCATTTTTGGAACTTTTTTGAAAAACTATAAATACGATTTATCAAATATCAATGGTAATAAATCTTTGAGTGAGTTTGATTTCATGATTTTTCCTTCGCCGCCCATGAAGTAAATTTCGATGGCTGCTTCTTGGCGCATTTCGTATTCTGCAATAGCTTGTCTGCATGAACCACATGGAGGAATTGGTGTTTTGTTGATGTGATTGTCCGACGTTGCCGTAATGGCAATTTGCTGAATTTTGACACCTGGATATTCCGCACCAGCATGATAGATAGCCACACGTTCTGCACATAAACCAGAAGGATACGCTGCATTTTCTTGATTGTTTCCAGAAACTACTACTCCATTTTCTAAAAGCATTGCTGCACCAACTCTAAATTTGGAATACGGAGCATACGCTTTTTTTCTCGCTTCCACAGCTTGTTGCATAAGTTCTTGAATGTTTTGAGGAAGTTCCTCTATGTTGTCATAACACGTGAGTGTTGTTGTGATTTTTATTTCCTGCATCTGAAATTTTTATTTTCTTTTAATCGAAGGTTGATTCAAATTAAAATAGCCTAGAAATATAGTGATTATTTATGGAATGGCGTAATTTGGTTGTTGGTTGTTGGTTGTTGGTTGTTGGTTGTTGGTTGTTGGTTGTTGGTTGTTGCATCTCGACTGCGCTCGATGTGACAGTTGTTGGTTGTTGGAAAATTAATTCATTTTTAAATCAACAATCTAAAATCGTTAATCTTCAATCTAAAATCGCTTGGCTGTTGGCTAAAAATACTTTTACATTTTACATTTTAAGTTTTTTATTTTAAATTTCTCTATTTGTTGTTCATTAATTTTCTCCATACTCAATTCTCATAACTCAATACTAATACCAACTAAAACAAAAAACCTTCCAAGTAAGCTTGAAAGGTTTTTTGAAATATGATTTTGTTTAAAATTTTAGTAATCGTCGTAGGTTTCTCCTAGGTTGAATGTGAGTGAGAAACGCAACGTGTTTTCTAATGGGTTTTTTACTTGTGATGCCGAGAATAGGTATGAAACATCAATTTTTACGGCACTGTATTTGAATCCTGCTCCAAGGGTAAAGAATTTTCTAGCTCCTTTGATTTCACTTTCGTTGAAATATCCAAGACGTAATGCAAATGAATCTTGGTACCAGTATTCTGCTCCAATAGCATACGTGAATTCTTTTAATTCTTCACTGAATCCGTCTGGCGCATCTCCGAACGATTGAAAGATTCCTGACACAAAACTTACATCATCATCTTGTCCTGCCACAATGATTGTTGGCTCACCTTCGTCTACATCAGGCGTTGAAAGATCATCTGTATCTTGATTTCCATCGTCGTTTTTATCAACAAAACCGAGTTTTGGAGGTGTTGGCACTAGTAATTTGTTTACTTCAACACTTACTGCTAATTTATTGTATTCGTCAAAGATAAAATCAAATCCACCACCAAGTCTTAAGTTTGTAGGTAAGAAGTTTTCTTGTCCTAATTCGTCATATTTTAATCTTGGACCTAAGTTTGAAATATTGAATCCACCTCTCCAACGTCCGTTGAAATTGTCATACGCTACTTCTTCTGACTGATAATATCCCGCAATATCTACGGCAAATGTACTTGCTGCGTTTGCTTCTACATCTGGTTGCGATTGTAGTTTTAAGTCTGAACGCAGAAAACGACCTGTTACCGACATTGAAAATTGATCGCTTAACTTTAACGCATACGATGCGTCAATTGCCAATTCGTTTGGTCTTTCTATTAATGGTGTAAAGTTACCTATATCCGCTTGTTGTTGCGTGATGATTTCTATTTCTCCTAAACTGAAGTATTTGATACTTGCTGCCCAAGCACTCCGCTCGTTTATTCTATTGTAAAATGTTAAGTTTCCAAGAAATATATCATTTACTAAGTCACTTAAGTAAGGTGTATAACTAATTCCAATTCCAATTTGTTCTTTTGCAAATACATATTTTGCAGGGTTCCACTGTTGTGAATAGGTATCAGGTGATGTTGCCACACCTAATTCTCCCATACCAGCGGCTCTTGCATCTGGTGTGATTAATAAGAAAGGTACTCCAGTAGTAATTACTCTAGTATCATTTGGGTTTACTACTGTTGTTTGTGCTAACATTCCTAATGGGATCAAACACAATATGGATAAAAATATCTTCTTCATTGAGTTAAAATTTTAACAAATATAGTTTTTATTTATAGTATTACAAGTTTTTCAAATTTTTCAACTTTCTGATTAGTTAACGGAGATTTTACGGTAATCTTGTATACGTAGACGCCTTTTGCCAATTTATCTCCGAAATCATCTTTCCCGTCCCACAAAATATCTCTGGACAAAGAACCAAAATCTTTACTTGAAGCGCCAGCATTTGTTTTACCTATAAGTGTACGCACCACTTTTCCAGAAACGGTAAATACTTGCACCATAATATCAAGTTCGCTTGAACTGTTATGATTGAACCAAAATTCAGTGTAGCTAACAAAAGGATTTGGATAGTTTAATACATTGTTAATTACCAGCGAGTTACTTTCATTGAATACGGTAAATTGTATTTCAGTTGTTGATGAATTATTGTACACATCCCATGCTTTTAATAATAAAGTGTGTGTACCATCTTCTAAATCACGGAATGGAAATTTAACAATTCCGCGTGTGTAATCGTTTAATTCGGTTTCGTAATAATCGTTTAATACAAAAGGATTGACTTCATCACCATCAAGTATGGCCACAATATCGTGCCCGATGCCGCTTGCCGTATTGATTCCGTTTTCGTCTGATAGTTTTGCTAATAAGAATGGAGATTCATTGGTAATTCCTCCAGAAACAAAACTTTCATCATTCATAAATAGGTTTACTACAGGTGGTTGATTGTCTATGGGTGCATTTTCATTGAGTTCTCCAACCTTGAAACTTTCGTTGAATCCTGTATGATCTTCTAAAACTCCTCCTTTTTCGGCATAGAAACTGATACGTCCATCTCCGACAGGAATGGTAATATCTCTAGGAACTACAAATTCAAATTCGAAGTTTCCGTCCGTTACTGCTGCTTTCCCTCTGAAAATAATTTCACCCAAGGTTTCAAAGTTTAGTACAAATGGAAAGTCATTTGCTAAAGTTTGACGTTGAATTTTTTTGTCATAGATCGTTGAGAATACAGTTCCATTGTAAGTATCTAGTAAGTTTCCAAATTCATCCGTGATGTTCCCCGCCATTTTTATTCTACTGAGTGCTTTTAGCGTATCTGTTGGTTGTGTAATTGGCACATCATTGATTGCTGTCAGATTGACTCTAGGTTTTGGAATCGCAAGTTTTAATGCTGGATCTCCAATGTAGAAAACCGTTCTTTTGTTACTTGTGGTTACTTGATTTTTAGTAAGACGCAACGCTTCAGAGATTGGCTCGTATTCGTTAGAACCGTAAGAGAATAGGTATCTTGCTAATAATTCATTGATACTCACTCCTACATTTTGAAATATTTGTCGTGTAGTTGTCAATAATGAAACTGCACCACCTTTTTCATTCCAATACATAAATTCTCCCGCAGTTTGTCGCAGTGGATTATCGAATCGAGTATATTCACAAGTAATGGTGATAAATAGTGGCAGTCTACATTCATTGGTTAATTCTTGTGAATCAACTTTTTCAAAAATTCGTTCTCCAGCGAGTCCATCTTCTCCACCATGACCAAAATAATTTACGACTAATGAACCTAATGCGATGTTATCTTTTATGGCTTCCGTTACTTCTGGATAACGTTCTCCAGCGGCTGAAGATTGTTGTACATAAGCATCCGAGTGTATTTTAGAAATATTGATGAATGGTTTTTGAAGTGCAATGGTATTTCCTAAAGCATCTAAATCCACTTCCAAGTCTTTGTCAGAGTTGTTTTCTGCATCATCAGAAATGATGGTTACCGTGTTTCGCCATCTTCCGTAAGCTCCTTTACTGTAATAGGTTAATGTTTTGTCCACCATTTTTTGTGCTTGATTGGCATCAAAAATTAACATTCTACCCAAAGCAATATCTAAACGATCTGTGATTGCCATAGTGCCTTCGTTGTCGTCCATCATTCCATAAAAATCATCCGTCATATAACCTCTAGTAAGATTAAAACTGTCATACGCTTGATATACAGGAACAATGTTGGTGTTGCCTTCAATTCTATCTTTATAATCATACGAAGCATCGCCAAAGAAACATACATATTTTATTCTGTTTTCATCGGTGGTTGCATTGTCATATACATATTTTAGAAAGTTTCGAATGGCTCCAATATCAGGATTTCCTGTGTTGAATTCAGTATAAATACTTTTTAGAGTGACCACTTTTACAACCATTCCAGAATTATTTCTATGGAAATCTGCCAAACGTTCTGCTTGTCCTACAAAGGATTCTGGAGAAATGATAATATACTCAACATCGCCATCCGCAAAGACACCGCCTTTTAGATTTTGATTTGGAACGAAACTATTTGGTTCTATGTTTGGAATTAAAAATCGAGACGTATCTAAGGCAATATATTGCCTAATTTCGCCCATTGGCGCAGTAAAAGAGAAGTTACTTGCTGCGGTATCATTGGTTACTTTTGTTACATTCCAAATATCTGTAATGTCCCAAACTTGCGCTATTGTCGTCGCGTTTGAAATGACAAACTCGCCTGTTCCTATAATATTTCTTGCATCATTATATTGAAACATAAATTGATCCCCGACACCCATTAACATACGTGTTGACGCTACTGAAATATAGTCTAAGTATGCTACCGAACCTGCGACTCCATTATTTTGATAGTTTAAAGTGATGCTTAAATTTTCTGAACTTAGGTCTACATCATCTTCTATCAATCCTTGTCTAGTTTGCGGAGCTCCAGATACGATATGCTGTGTAGCATACGAGGAACCATCAATTGCCGCAAAACTAAAGTTAAATGCAGGTTGCCCATTGCTATTCTGTGCAGGCTGGCCATTGATAAAAGTCGCCATTGACGTGACGCCATTGGATATGGATGCTGGCTTTATTCCGATACGAACTGGTTCTGTAGTTACTAAGTTTTGCAGAGTAAAGTCAAAAGTTTGCTCTGTTTCAATATTGAATACTTCCCCAAACCATCTTCTTCCAAGTTTTACAATGTTTATATTGTCTACTTCATGAAATTGGTAATCGTCATACTGAGTAATCGTCACATCTGGCGTTCCCGTAGGTTGAAGAGCTTCAGTAATTCTTTTTCCATCTTCTATACCATCGGCCGTAATATAATAATAGGTTTTATCGGTATACGCATTAATGTGCGTTTGACTGTCTGAATTCCATTTCTTTGGTCCTTCCGCATAAAACAACACATAATCTTCTCCATTAAATTGTCCGTCTTCTTCTCCGACAACCGTAATTGCGTTTTCAGTGACATCAAAATATTGGACTGAAGAGTTTAAATGTGGTATCATTCGTCCTCCATTTCCATAGATTTTTAATTTTCTTGGATTGATGCTTCCTGTATTTAAACCGATTTGATTTAAGAAATCTGCGTTTAATCTATAAATTCCAGATTCTTCTACTGAAAATTTATAAAAATTTCCACTCGCTAATACCGAATTTGTAATGGTTTTACCATTTATAAAAGTTGAATTCGGTCTTCGGGCAAGAAAATCATAAGTCACATCAAAACTGAGTACTTTTTTAACAACTCCATTTTCGTTGATGAGCGGAGAAACCACTAACACATGTGCATTTTTACCTCGCGCACCCGAATTTAAAATCTTAGATTTTATAGAAGTTGGTAATTTTCTTTTATCAATTCCTCCTAAATTTTGATTCGAAATTGTCCCATACGCAACATTTTCGATACGAATAGAATTTTCATTTACGGCACGATCATCATTCCATTGTGCTATAAAGCTAATGGTAGCGTCATCATTGTACACAAAATATTCTTTGCTAAATGTGGGTAATGCAATCGTCGTTGTTTCCGTAGAAAATTGAGTTGGCGTATCATTCCATACTAAATCAAAATGCCTGTTTTGAGCATGAGCACTTATAAAAATGATACCTATCAGGAAAGTAAGTTTTTTTTTCATTGCTTCTTTAACGGTAAATACATTGAAATATTATTCGATGTTTTAGCTATTTTTTCAAAAAAACAAAATTAAGAATAATAAATAACAACTCTAGTCGTTATATGAAAACTATTAATATTTGTGATGCGGGTAAAGCATCATATTAATTTTTGAAATAAATCTTGATATTTTACCTTTAATTGCTATATTGCAAACCAAAATTTCTTTCAATACTCAAGTCTTGACTATGAAAAAGCGTACAATAAAAATTATGCTACTTGCCGCAGTAGTTTCACTAGGATTTTTTAGTTGTAAAAGATCATCATCAAATAATACCTCAAGAGCTACAGGTTGGCGAATTGACGGTAAAGATGGTGGATTTACAGCAAATACAAAATATAAAGATCAGGAAACAGCTCCAGGATTAGTATTTGTTGAAGGAGGAACCTTCACCATGGGAAAAACACAAGATGATCCTATGCACGATTGGAATAATACTCCAAATCAACAACATGTACAATCCTTCTATATGGATGAAACAGAAGTAACCAATTTAATGTACACAGAGTACTTATATTGGACGAAAAGTGTTTTCCCTCCAGATGACCCAAGTTACAAAAACATTTACACAGGTATTTTACCTGATACATTAGTTTGGAGAGATCGTTTAGGATTTAATGAAACGATGACTACCAACTATTTAAGACATCCTGGATATGCAGACTACCCAGTAGTTGGTGTAAACTGGATTCAAGCAGTTCAATTTTGCCAGTGGAGAACTGACAGAGTAAACGAATCTGTATTGGAACGCGAAGGCTATATTGCTAAAGGTGTGAAAACTGATAGTATTGAGGCAGGAAGCACATTCAGTACAGAAGCATACTTAACAAACCCTTCTGATACTTACGGAGGTAAGATTGACGAGTATCAAGGACGAATTGCTCAGAAAGCAAATAGTAAATCAAAAGATTCTACAGACACAGATACGAATGTATATGCAAAACGTACTTCTGGAATTATTTTACCAGAATATCGTTTACCAACAGAAGCTGAGTGGGAATATGCTGCAAAAGGTTTAGATGGATTAAGAGAGTACAATAATGTACGTGGTAGAAAAAAATATCCATGGAAAGGTGAATTCACTAGAAGTGGAAACAGAAAAAGACGTGGAGATCAATTAGCAAACTTCAAACAAGGAAAAGGAGATTACGGTGGAATCGCAGGTTGGTCTGATGATGGTGCCGATATTACTGCAAGAGTAAAAACGTATCCTCCAAATGATCATGGATTATATGACATGGCTGGAAACGTTGCAGAATGGGTTGCCGATGTATATCGTCCTATTGTAGATGACGAAGCAAATGACTTCAATTACTATCGTGGTAACTACTATACTAAAAACAAAATCAACGCAGAAGGAACGGTTGAAATCGTTGAAGCTGGAAATATTAAGTATGATACGCTAGCAAATGGTAGAATTATGGCTAGAAATCTTCCTGGACAATTAGCGCAAGTTGATGTTGATGAAAAGGAAACGTACTTAAGAACAAACTTTGACAAGTCTGACAACAGAAACTACCGTGATGGAGATGTTGCTTCTTCTAGATATTATGACTTATTCAATGAGGATGAAGATTCTGAATCTGATCTAAAACGCATGTACAATGCACCAAAACATCAAGTAGGATCTGACTCAACAGGAATGGTGAGACAATATGACAAGTCAAACTCAAGAACTACCTTAGTTGATGACAATGTAAGAGTTTACAAAGGTGGATCATGGAAAGATAGAGCATACTGGATTGACCCAGCACAAAGAAGAGCATTCCCAGAATATATGGCAACTTCATATATTGGGTTTAGATGTGCAATGTCAAGAGTTGGTTCTAAATCGCAAAGTAATAAAAGACCAAGAAAATAATAATACGTACATTTTATGTATAGTAATTGAAAAAGTCCTGATACATCAGGACTTTTTCTTGTTTAAAAATTAATTCGATTCCACATGATTTCAGCATTATATACACTATTTCAACAACATCCAGTAGTTTCTACAGATTCGAGAAACATTCCTCCAAATTGTATTTTTTTCGCTTTAAAGGGCGATAATTTTAATGGAAATATATACGCTAAAGATGCTCTACAAAAAGGTGCTGCGTATGCAGTTATTGATGAAGAAGCCTACCATTTACCCGAACGTACAATTGTAGTTGAGAATGTGCTAGAAACGCTCCAACAACTTGCAAATTACCATCGAAAACAACTAAACATTCCTATTATATCACTTACCGGAAGTAATGGCAAAACCACGACCAAAGAATTGATCAATGCTGTATTGTCTAAAAAATTTACAACCACAGCAACCAAAGGGAATTTAAACAATCATATTGGCGTGCCGCTCACACTACTTTCCATGAATTCAGCTACGGAAATGGGCATCGTAGAAATGGGCGCAAATCATCGGCAAGAAATTGCTTTTTTGAGTAATATAGCAGCACCCGATTATGGTTATATCACCAACTTTGGAAAAGCTCACCTTGAAGGTTTTGGAGGCATTGAAGGCGTTATTCTTGGCAAAAGTGAATTATACGATCACTTAAAAGCAAACAATAAATTTATTTTTGTGAATGGTGACGATCCAAAGCAAGTAGCACGAACGCTTGACGCTACAAAATATACATTTGGAAGTTCTGAAGATAATGATATAAATATTCGTTTTGTAAGCGCAAACCCGATGGTTTTGGTCACAGTAAATACATTAAAAATTCAAAGTCAATTGATAGGAACCTATAATTTTTCAAACATTGCCGCTGCCATTGCCATGGGAACTTATTTCGATGTTCCACTACACGACATCAAAGAAGCTATTGAGTCCTACAAACCTTCTAATAACCGATCTCAGATTATTCATAAAAGTACTTATAAAATCATATTAGATGCTTACAATGCCAATCCTACAAGCATGAAAGCCGCGTTGGATAATTTTTCAAACTTAACAGATACTAATAAAATTGCCTTTTTAGGTGATATGTTTGAATTAGGCGAAAGTGCTGCAGAGGAACATCAATTTATTACAAATTATGTCACTTCTCTAAACATTGATACAATCTATTTAATTGGAGAAAATTTTGGCAAGACCACAAGCAATCATCCTAAGACAATTATCTATCCAACTTTTGAAGCATTGAAGGCTAATTTCCCAAACCCAAAAAACAGCACTTTACTGATTAAAGGTTCACGCGGAATGGCACTCGAACGAATTTTGGAATTGTTATAAACTAAAAAAAGCTTCTCAAAAAGAGAAGCTTTTTTTGTGGGCGATACTGGATTCGAACCAGTGACCCTCTGCTTGTAAGGCAGATGCTCTGAACCAACTGAGCTAATCGCCCTTATTGCGGATGCAAATATAGAATAGATTTTTATATCTGACAAAATTAAACTTAAAAAAATTAAACTATTTCTGCGACTACAAACGTACTTCCACCAATATAGATGACATCTTTATTTGTCGCTTCTGTTTTTGCAGCTTGATAGGCTTCTGAAACTGAATTGTATACATTTCCAATCAAATGATATTGCAGTGCTTTTTCTTGTAATTCGGCTGCTTCCAAACCACGAATTATATTTGGGCAACAAAAATAATAGGTAGCATTTTTAGGTAATAATGGCAATACATCATCTAATTTTTTATCTTTTACCACCCCAAAAACTAAATGCAACGCTTCAAAGTTCTCCCGTTGCAATTGCTGCATGGTGATTTCTATACCTTCTTTATTATGTGCCGTATCACAGATTGTTTTGGGACTTTGATTGAGAATTTGCCATCTTCCTTGCAGCTTTGTATTGGCAACTACATTCAGCAAACCGTTTTGGATATGTGCCTCATCGATTTGGAAGTTTTTTAGTAATTGAACCGCCTGTAATGCCGCTTTGAAGTTTTTCTGTTGGTAATCACCTAATAAGTCGGTTTGATATTTTTTAGTGATTGTTTTTTCTGCTAGGTATAATTCAGATTGTTCCTCTTTGGCTCTTTTTGTAAATACAGGAAAGGTTTCTTCGTGAAATTCACCAATAACTACAGGAATATTTTTTTTGATGATTCCTGCTTTTTCAAAAGCAATTTTAGGCAACGTATCACCTAAAAATCCAACGTGATCAAATCCGATATTTGTAATCACACTTACTTCTGGCGTAATGATATTGGTGGAGTCTAATCGTCCGCCCAAACCTACTTCAATCACAGCAATGTCCACTTTTTTCTTAGCGAAATAGTCAAACGCCATTCCAACGGTCATTTCAAAAAAGGAAAGTCCTTGTGTTTCTAAAAATGTTTGGTGTTGTTTTACAAATTGAATCACGAATTGCTTGCTCGCCATTTTTCCATTGACACGAATGCGTTCTCTAAAATCTTTTAAATGTGGTGAAGTGTATAATCCGACCGTATAACCAGCTTCTTGCAAGATAGAAGCAATCATGTGACTTGTAGAACCTTTTCCGTTGGTTCCCGCAACATGGATACTTTTAAATTTCGTTTCGGGAGATTTTAAATGCTTGGCAAGTTTGACACTATTTCCAATATCTTTTTTATAAGCTTTCTCGCCTTGACGCTGAAAAAAAGGCAATTGGTTAAACAACCAATCTAAGGTTTCTTCGTAGTTCATTAAATACTATAAGAAATTATTAACCACCAAAACTAAAGTTAAATTCAATAACTCCATATTGTTCATCTGGCGCATTGGCATCAGGATTCCATTTAAACTTAAAAGCAGCATCCTTTGCAAGATCTATTAAACATTTATCAATAGCAGTAGTACCTAAACCCTGCTTTGCTTTGATGACTTTCCCTTGCTTATTTACTGTAATTTCAATAACTACTCTTCCATCAGATTTACAATTAGATTCTACATTCGGCTTGAAAAGTCGCGTTCTACCATTTAATCCACTTCCTCCTTGCCCTCCTGTACCTGAACCTGGCTTACCATAATAACTTGCCGCATACGGATCACCATCTGGTTTTCCTTTATTTCCTTCACCATCGCCAGGACCTTCGCCTTCATCTTCTTTTCCATCAGAGTTATTCACACCGTCCATCATGGCATCTAATTCTGCTTTTTTCTTATCGCGCTCTTTTTGTGCTTTTTCTTCGGCTTCTTGCTTTTCTTTCGCAATTCGGTCTGCTTCTGCTTTTGCTTTTTTAGCTTCGTCTGCAACTTTTTTCTTTGCTTCTTCTGCTTTTTTTAGCGCGATAGATTCTTCTGAATCCTGTGTTACTACTTCTTCTGCAGCAGCATCTTTCGGATCCGTTTCTGGCTGCTCTTCAGGAACTGCTTCTGCTTCTTCCGTCTCTTTTTCTTGAGTTTCTGTGGGTGTTGTTTTAGGCTTTGGCGTGTCTTTTGCCACAGAGTTTCCGCTACCGACGTCCGTATTTCCAAAATTCACCGCTATACCACTTTCTTCTGGTGGATCGAGATATGTTAGACCAAAAATAAATATAATAAATAGCAACGCAATCATAATACCAGTTGTTATGATGGCTGATTTTCTTTTATGTGCTGTATCTGTATTTGATGGTGCTGTATCTTTTTTCATTGTGGTCGTGCTTTTAGAATAACTTTGTATCGATTCTTAGTTGCAATATCCATGATATTTACGGCATTACTGATAGGAACGCCTTCTTCCGCTTGCAATATAATTGTTGGATTTGCATGTCCGTCAAATTGTGTTTTTAATTTTTCTTCTAATTCAGTCATTGGTACTTTTACCGAATCAAGATATATTTCTAATTTTTCTGTAATCCGAACTAAAATTGACTTTCCATTTGATTCAGCATCAGAAACTTTAGGCATTAGTAACTGTAATGAATCTTTTGGCACATCTTCTAAATGCTTTGCAAAATATGTCAATCCAATTAAGAAAATCACACCAGCAATAAAAACGATTGGTGTTTTAAACTTTTTATTATTGGTTTGTAACAAACTCATTATTGAGGCCGAACCGCTAAAATAATTTTATATTTATTTCTGTTAGCAATGTCCAAAATATTTACCGCTTTTTCAATAGGCACACCTTCTTCTGCTCTCAATATAATTGTCGGCTCTTCTTGTCCAGCCAATTTAGCTTTTAGCCTTGCTTCTATTTCTCCTTCTCTAATTCGATCTGAATCGATATATATTTCAAGATTTTTCTTGATACTTACAGAAACATTCTGTCTATTTGTCGATTGCCCTTTAGCTTTTGGCAATAACAAATCGAGTGCGTTTGGCGAATTTGCGGTCAACATGAAAAACACCAATAACAGAAATACAATATCTGTCATGGACGACATGCTAAATTCTGGACTTACTTTATTTCTCCCTTTTAATCTCATAGAAAAGAATTATACAGGTTCGTTTAATAAATCTAAGAAATCTACTGCATTTGCTTCCATTTGATGCACTACTTTATCCGTTTTTACAACTAAATGATTGTATCCAATATACGCAATAATTCCCACAATTAGACCAGCAACCGTAGTTGTCATGGCTGTGTAAATTCCGCCTGCTAGCGACCCCATATCGGCTTGTCCGCCACTTGTTGCCATTTGATGAAATGCAATAATCATTCCGATTACAGTTCCTAAGAACCCAATCATTGGTGCAGCTCCAGCAACGGTTGCTAGTATACTTACGTTTTTTTCTAGCTTGTATACTTCTAACGTTCCTGCGTTTTCAATCGCTTTATTAATGTCTTCAAGCGGCTTTCCAATTCTGGAAATTCCTTTTTCCGTTAGCCTTGCAACAGGTGAGTTTGTTTGCGCACATAACATTTTAGCGGCATCGAGTTTTCCACTAGAAACATTATCTTTAATTTGATTCATAAAGTTTTTGTCAATCTTAGAAGCTGCTTTGATTGCAAATAATCGTTCAAAGTAGATGTATAATGCCACTACTAACAAAAGTGCAAGCACCGTCATTATGATGATACTTCCTATTCCTCCTTCGACAATCATTTTTACAATCGATAATGTTTTTTCTTGAGCTTCTGGATCAGCTACAACTTCAGTACCTGTTTGAATTAGCAACATATGTATTTTTTAGTTTAATTTATATAACGTTTAATTTTCTATTTAAGTATACTTTAAAATAAGGTTCGCATCACCATAAAAGCCGCTGAACCTGCTAGGAATCCAATAAGTGCCAACCAAGATATTTTCTTAAGATACCAAAAGAAATCTATTTTTTCCATTCCCATAGCAACCACTCCTGCCGCAGAACCAATGATTAGCATGCTTCCACCTGTTCCTGCTGCAAAAGCAATAAAGTGCCATAATTCATGATCTAAAGGCTCCGTAAACATTCCTAAACTAGCTGCTACCAAAGGAACATTGTCAATTACTGCCGATCCAACGCCAAGCAACATCACTACTAAGTCAGAAACGCCACCTGCTGACATTTCAGTTCCCATTTGAGGCGTTGCAGTTTTTAGCCAATCAGCAAATCCGAACAATAACCCTAATGACTCTAACGCTGCAACTGCCATTAAAATTCCTAAGAAGAATAAAATACTTGGCAATTCTATTTTTGATAATGAATGATGTACTGGACTATGATGTGCTGATAATGCGTCTGACTCACTATCATGACCTTCATTTGCTCCAACAGCAGACATACTGAATTTTGTGTTACTGTACAATTCTGCAAATATAGCAACCAATGATAAAGACAACATCATTCCTACATACGGAGGCAAATGTGTTACTACTTTAAAAACTGGCACAAAAACGATGGCTGATAAACCTAGATATAACATTGTTGGTCCAAAACGATGTGGTTTTTTATCGTCTTTTGTGTCTACATCAGGAAGATTTCCTTTAAATGGTTCCAAGAATGAAGCAATAAATGTTGGCACTACCATACATAGTAATGATGGAATGAATAAATATCCTATCAGTTTTCCTGTAGACACTTTATTTCCAATCCATAACATCGTTGTGGTCACATCTCCAATAGGCGACCAAGCTCCACCTGCATTTGCTGCAATAATGATGAGACCCACATACCAAATTCGCATGTTTCTATCGCTAATAATTTTTTGTAAAATAGAAATCAATACAATCGTAGCCGTTAAGTTATCAATGATCGCTGATAAGATAAACGCCAAGAATGCAAAAATCCAAAGCACTCGTTTTTTACTACGTGTTTTAATAAAATCTTTGATCGTTGCAAATCCGTCGAAATAATCAATAATCTCCACAATCGTCATTGCTCCTAACAAGAAGACTAATATTTCAGCGGTTTTCCCTAAATGATGCAGTAAAGATTCTTCCATGATGTGCATTTTCCCATGATCTCCATCAACTGGAAGCGACGAAAACCCTTCAACTAAAGCATGTTTCCCTGAATCAAACCAAGTTGTAAAATCTTCAATTCCGAATGCAATAAACGCCCAACAAATCGCCATCATGGCTAAAGCGGGAATAAGTTTATCAATTTTTAAATTGTGCTCTAAGGTAATGGCTAAATATCCTATGACAAATATGGCTATTATTGCTGATTCCATGTGTAGTTTTTATAAGGTTGAAGTTATACTAATTCTTTTAGTGCGATTTCAAAAGCAGTTTTACTGACATCTACTTTTGAAGCATTCCGTTTGAATGTATTTTGCAATGCTTTTTTAATGGTTTTTGATGTGTCTTCAAAGATAGCATCATCCGTCATTTGAACTCTACGTTCCATGAAATAGGCAAATACTCTCGCCATTCCACAATTCGAAATAAAGTCAGGAATTAAACTTACTTTTTGATCGGTATGTTCCATGATAGGACCAAAGAAAATTTCTTTGTCTGCAAACGGGACATTTGCGCCACAGGTAATGACTTCCAAACCTGTATCAATCATTTTATCAATTTGTTCTTTTGTAATTAATCGTGATGCGGCACAAGGTGCAAAGATTTCAGTAGGCAATTCCCAAACGCGTTTGTTCATTTCTTCAAAAGGAATCATATTGTCTGCGACCAGTGTATTTCCGTCTTTCTTCAAGAAATACCCTTTGATTTCTTCATAGGAAAACCCTTCTTCCTTGATAACACCGCCATCTCTGTCAATAATTCCTACTACTTTCGCGCCCATTTGTGCTAAGTAATAGGCTGCTGCAGCTCCCACATTTCCAAAACCTTGTACAATAGCTCTTTTTCCTTCGATAGATCCGCCATAGATATCATAAAAATGGCGTGCTGCTTCCGCAACTCCAAATCCTGTAATCATGTCTGCTACGGTGTATTTTTTAGAAACATCTGGAGAATATTTAGCGCTTTCAATAACTTTGATTACTCCTAAACGTAGTTGTCCAATTCTGTTGATTTTATCTGCTTCTGTTGGTCTAAAGTGCCCATTAAATACACCTTCTTGTGGATGCCAAACACCGCTATCTTCCGTAATTGGAATTACTTCATGGATTTCATCCACATTCAAATCGCCACCAGTTCCATAATAGCTTTTTAACAAAGGTGCCACGGCATTGTACCAACGTTTTAAAACGCCATTTTTTCGTGGATCTTGCGGATCGAAGTTAATTCCAGATTTTGCGCCACCAATAGCAGGACCAGAAACTGTAAATTTTACTTCCATCGTTTTTGCCAAAGAAAGTACTTCATTCATGTCCAATCCTTTTCGCATGCGTGTTCCACCACCTGCCGCGCCACCGCGAAGCGAGTTAATTACCGTCCAACCTTCTGCATTCGTTTCAGGGTCTTTCCAGTTAAATACTATTTCAGGTGCTTTATTTTCGTATATTTTGAGTAGTTCTTTCAATTAAATATAGATTTTATTGACATATTGTTTCTATTCAGACAAATATAAAAATTGTTACCATCTTTTAGGTTAATTTACTTTAAGATTATATATTTTTCCTGAGCTATGGTTTTTAGACGCTCCAGTCACACTTTTTAGACAATTTACCTCATCGCGCAAGCGTAATATTCCCAAGAAGCCAAAAATCACTGCTTCCTTATATTCTATGAGTTCAGCGCTTGGTTTTACTAGTGTAACTTCTTTATAATATTGAATTCTTGATAGTAAATACGCATTGTAGGCACCGCCGCCTGTGACTAAAATAGTGCTTTTATTTCTAAAACTTTGAGCGATTTGCTGTGCAATATGCTCTGTAAATGTTTGCAATACATCGATTTGTTTTCGTTGAGAAGCTTCCAATAGTGGAAATATTTCTTCTTGAACCCATTCCAATCCAAGCGATTTTGGCGGTTGCTGTTTGTAATATGCCAACCCATTCAATTCATCACCTAAGTTCAATAAATATGTGCCTGATTTGGCAAGATTTCCTTTGTCGTCATAGTCAAACCCTAATTGTTTCGCATATTTGTTTAATACAATATTTACGGGACAAATATCGAAGGCAATCCGTTTTCCATCTTCATGAAATGAAACATTTGCGAATCCGCCTAAATTTAAACAGTAATCATATTCAGAAAATAACAATTCGTCCCCAATAGGAACTAATGGCGCGCCTTGTCCGCCAAGTGCAACATCTTGCACTCTAAAATTGCAGACTACTTTTTGTTGTAGTAACGAAGCTAAAATTTCTTGATTTCCAATTTGATAAGTAATTCCGTTTTCAGGTTGATGCAAAATGGTATGTCCGTGCGAACAAACGGCGTCTATTTCTGTAATTTTATGTGTTAAAATGAATAATTTGATAACGTTTGCCAAATGTTTTGTGTACAACGTGTCAAATTCGGCTAACTGATCTGCGTTAAAGTGAATGGCTTCTCTAAGTGTATGTTCCATTTCTTGAGAATACGGAATTGTGACAGCGTTTAAGATCGAAAACATCCAGCGTTCTTGTTTCTCGAAATGTATATACGCAAGGTCAATTCCATCGAGTGAAGTTCCCGACATGACACCAATCACTTTATATGAAACCATAGCTACAAAATTATTCAATTTTTATCATTTGATTTCTTAATTTAGGATAATATTCACAATTAAAATACCTTTCTAAAGATATAAAATCAAAGATTCTCAGAAATACGCACTTATTATTGAAAATCTGCTATTTTAGAATTATATTTGTGCCACTTTTTTAAAAATTTATTAATACAATATATAGTTATGGATTTTAATCTTACAGAGGAACATATCATGATTCGCGATGCAGCCAGAGACTTCGCAAAAACTGAGTTGCTTCCGGGTGTTATAGAGCGTGATAATAAACAAGAGTTTCCACAAGAATTGGTTCACAAAATGGGTGAATTGGGTTTTATGGGAATTATGGTGGATCCGAAATACGGAGGAAGTGGAATGGACACTATTTCTTATGTATTGATTATGGAAGAACTTTCTAAGATTGACGCATCTGCTTCTGTAATTGTATCAGTAAATAATTCATTGGTTTGTTATGGGTTAGAAGCCTACGGATCTGAAGAACAAAAACAAAAATATTTAACAAAGTTAGCAACAGGTGAAAATGTTGGTGCATTTTGTTTGAGCGAGCCAGAAGCTGGAAGTGATGCAACTTCACAAACAACTACAGCTATTGACAAAGGTGATCATTATGTAATTAATGGTACGAAAAACTGGATTACTAGTGGCGGAAGAGCCGATGTATATTTAGTGATTGCGCAAACTGATAGAGAAAAAGGGCACAGAGGAATCAACGCTTTTATTGTTGAAAAAGGAACACCTGGTTTTGATGTGGGTCCAAAAGAAGATAAGTTAGGAATTCGCGGAAGCGACACACATACTTTACAGTTTAATGATGTAAAAGTTCCGAAAGAGAATCGTATTGGAGAAGATGGTTTCGGTTTCAAGTTTGCCATGAAAACTTTGTCTGGCGGACGCATTGGAATTGCTGCCCAAGCTTTAGGAATTGCTTCTGGAGCGTATGAATTGGCACTTAAATATTCAAAAGAACGCAAAGCTTTTGGAACCGAAATTTGCAATCACCAAGCAATTGCTTTCAAATTAGCTGACATGTATACAGATATTACAGCGGCGCGTCACATGGTGATGAATGCAGCTTGGGATAAAGATCAAGGAAATAACTACGATATGTCTAGCGCAATGGCAAAATTATATGCTTCTAAAGTAGCGATGGAACATACAGTGGAAGCGGTGCAAATTCACGGTGGAAACGGTTTTGTAAAAGAATACCACGTGGAACGTTTGATGCGTGATGCAAAAATTACACAAATTTACGAAGGAACTTCTGAGATTCAGAAAATTGTAATTTCAAGAGGAGTTATTAAAGGATAAATCTTAAAGAGATGCAAGATCGCTACGCTGTTAGATTATAGAATAAAGACAAAATAAAAATTTTATATAGAAAGAGGCTGTCTAAAAAGCTTTAAAAAACGTCATTCTGAACTTGATTCAGAATCTCATCACACTGATTTTCAATGATTATGAGAAACCGAATCAAGTTCGGTTTGACGAAACTTTGACTTTTTAGACAGTCTTTTTTTATGTTTCAAAAACGATAATCAAGCCCAATTCCCATAGCGTTTATATTGACACTTCCGAGTTGGTAATGATGAAATCCTCCGTGAAAAGAAAATCGTTTTCTATGATGGCGTACTAATAATTTCAATTCATCCACAGAAGAGTCGTTAATCAAACTTTGCTTCCAAGAAGCTCCAAAGCTAAATGGTTTGTTAAGGTAAATATCTATTCCTACTTGATAGGCAAAACCAGTTTCGTCCACACCATTTCCAACGTGTGTGGCGCCAATTCCCCAATATCCTGTGACATTTTTTTCTCTAATTCGATAATAGTTTACCATAAACGAACTTACGCCTAATTCTACTTTTGGAGTTTTTTCAAAGAAATGCAAATGGCTTACTTCGATTCCAACTAATGGAATAAAACGATAATTCAACTTAAAATCATTTCCATAGAATTCTTTTCCACTGGCAAAAACTGTATTCGAAATCATAAACTGACTTCGTTTTAGGGGAACATCTTGCGTAAAAAGTGAATATTCACCATGCGAACCGTCGGAATACGGATATTCATAAAAATACCGTGATTCCATTTCTCCAAATAAAATTCCGATTGTTGCGTGGTATGCAATTTCGACAAATACGCTATCAAAATATCCAGGCCCATCATCATTTCCGCTACTTCTATTATTGTTACGTGAAGAACTTGAAGATGATGTACTTGAGCTACTTCCTGAAAGATCATCTTTGGCTTTATTGAGTTTTCCTTGTGCGTTGGAAACATTAAATGCAATAGAAAAAAGTAGTGTTAAAAATGTAATTTTTGATTTCATAAAGTTTGGTGTTAATGTTGCCAGACTCTATCAAGAAAAGTGCCAAAGATCAATAATTACAAAACCTTGCTCATTCCTGAGACACCGTTACTTGGTTTTTGTTAATTGCGATGGTCAATTGTGATTCGGCTATTTCATCATAATAAATCTCTACTTCTTTAAAATCATTTCCGATTTCGATGGTTGTTTTTGATGGTTTCATTTTAGCGTGTTTTAGGTTCTGATAAATATCCGCTATAAACAAGCATCAAACAATACTTAATAATACGTATTTTTTAATCGTTAGTATTAAGGAGAATTAGTGAATAAAAAAATAACAAATGTTATCTACTTGCCCGTAATTGTGTAATTTTAGAGCATATACACAAAACAACTATATGATTCTGCTTTCAATTCTCTTTCAAAACTTAGGTAAATTTCTTTGTCTAAAACTTTTCAAAACAACACTCAAAGAAGTCCGTCAACAATGGAGCTGGAAACGATTTGTATATGAATTTAGCGGCACTACTTTTATTTTTCTAGTAATTTTCATCCCGTATACTTCATACTTACTATCGCAAGAAAAGGTGTATTTAGCAAATGATGATTTGGTTTATGGAATTGAAGCTAATGAAACTGCTGAAAATTTAGGTTTTGAAGATGGCGATAAATTGGTAAGCCTAAATGGGGAAAGAATAAAAAAAATTGAAGGAAGATATTTTACTATTGAATTAGTACTAAGTGATGACACTTTTATTGATATTGATAGAAACGGAGAACAAATTCGTTTACACATTTCAGATGAAGACAAAAGAAAAATTTTAGACGATAGAAGTGGTTTTATCACTCCAAGGTTTCCTGAAAAGTTAGAACCAACACACGAAAACTATTCAATACCTGAAACAATTTCAAGCTTTTACAAAGTAATTGAAGGTGCTGGTTCGCAACTAAAACATTCATTGTTACCTACACAACCTATCAATGGCTATCAAAGTATTCCCCGTTTTCATACAATAGAAATCGTTGATTTTATTACAGGGTATTTTGTGTTTCAGAATGCCACAGCCATACTTATTTGGTTAAATTTATTGCCGATTCCTGGATTAGACATGGGAAATGCAATCATTGCTTTGGTTGAACGCAAACGAAAGAAACCTTTTTCTCCTAAAAAACTAAGAATCATTCAATTTATTGGAATTGGTTTGTTGATTTGTTATACTTTAATTTTTGTCTTTCTTCTTTAAAAAGAAACTTAATTCATCCTAAAAATAAACCTATTAACATCAATTACATGACCATTTTGTAACATCTTCAAAAAATTCTACACATATAATCTAAATTCTTTATCTTTAGAAATTACTTGAAAAAATATCATTTTTTGTACTGTGATAGAATCAACCCTAAGTAATACATCATAAAATATAAATAACAAAAAAAAAAATTATTAACAATAAACAACATAAGTATATGGCTGACGATTTTGATCTCCTAGAAACTTCCGGAGCACAACAAGAACAAAAATCAAACGATAAAGTAGATTGGGGAAAGGCTATCGACCAAATGAAGTCGAAATTGGCACAAGAAGATAGTCCAGAAGTCCGTCAAAAGATATTAAACGCTACATTAGACAACGTTGTCGATATGGCTGAAAAAGATCGCACTTCTTTATTAGATGCTATTAGAGATTTAACCGATTATCAAGACGAAGTTGGAATTATTTTTGAGCGTTTTTCTACCTTAAATGACAAAGAACAAGGTGTTATTGATAGTGCACAACAAGCTCTTGAAAAAGCAAAAGTAGAACACCGGGAAGCTTTAGAAAAGGCCGATACTTGGTGGAATAATCTTTGGGGACGAAAATCTAAAATAAAATCTACAAAAGCAGAATTAGAGCAAGCAGAAAAAAACAGACGCCTTTCAGATTCTAAAGCGAAGGAAATGTTCCAAAAGCGTATTGAAACTTCAGATACAGAAACGTTGTTAAAAGAACTTTCATTCAAAAGTCAAGCTGCTGTAAAACGCTTGAAAGATCGTGAAGTGGAGATTAAAGACGTGGAAAGCAAATTGCAAGTTGCCATTGTAGAAGCGAGCAAAAATCATACGAAAGCTTTACAGAAAAAGAAAGAAGTTGAAGAAAAACTTGAAACTGAAAGAGCTTTACTAAGTCAGGTGCGACAAGAGTTAGATGAAGTTGTTGACAAACAGTCAACTGCATATTCTGAAACCTTGGCTAAAATCACAAAATTAGAACAATCCGTAGAAGAATTAGAAGGTTTACGAACTGCATATATTACGTTAGCGGCGAGTAAAGACAGTTTTGTTCACAAGCATAATTTAACAATCAAAGTATTGACTTCGTTACGTAGCAACTTACAAACGCATAGAGCCAAATTAAAATCAGATACAGAAGAACGTGTTCGTTATTATGATGGTTATGTAGTTGCCTTAAAAGCAAGAACCGATCAAGAATTTGCTGCGATTTTAGAGCATTTAGGGATTAAAACTGATGAAAAAATCGGAGAAACCTTAGCTGCAATGCATACAGCAAGTGCAAGAGCACGTCAAGATATGATGGAAAACATTCCTGTGCACGAAAAAGTAATGAAAGGTATTTACGGAAGTTATGCGGAATCGTTACAAGAAATTCGAGAAAAAGATGTGGAAATTCGCAAGAACTTCGAAAACCGTTATGGAATTGACATGAAAGAATTATTTGAAGAATATTATAAAAACAATGAAAATCCTTCTACTGGAAATGATGGTGGAAATGATGGCGATGATGCCGAAAAACCAACACCAGCACCTGATGGTGGTTCGGATGATTTGTTAGGATAATTAATTCTAAAAATACACTACTGTTAGAAGCTTTGCATGTAGGATTATGTTTCGACTATGGTCAACATACTAAAGTATTAGAGTTCGTTTGCGAGAAGTCTAAAAAAACGCTCTCGCAAGAACTCTGAGATACTGTCTAGCAAAGAAGTCTGAGGCACTCGAAGAATGCCCCAAAGAATATTAATTACTAAAACTAATTCGTTTTAATGTCTATAAACGATATCACAACACCATTAGATTCTGCAACCTTAGATTCGGATGCGCAATACGAACTTTACTACAGAATGGTAAAGCATGTATTGGACGAATTTGAAATTAACTTGGTAGAATGGAATCATCATAAAATTTGTACCGCAGAAGAACTCAAATCGCTCGAAGAATATTGCAAACGATTGTCGTTTTCACTAAAAGCAATACAACTAAAGTATCGTTTTGATGAAGAACGTATGAAAGTCGATTTGACAGAATCAGGATTTCCAAACTATTTGGAACTTCGCTATATTCATAATGATTTAGACTTAAAGGAAGCATTTAAAGCAAAACTTCCTACAGCAGCAGTATTCAAAGAAAAGTTTATCAATCAATTAATGATTAATAAACAACATGTAGACAAACGCGATTTGTTTGAAGCGTCTTCTTCGCTCTATTATAATATGATTCAGGAAGATAACATCTTTCAAAAACTAATCCTTGGAAAGATTCGAAAAACCAAAAGTACGTTTGCAAACTATATGATCGATTGGGCTTTTTATGATGTATCGCTCAACAGACCTTTTATCTGTTTTATGTATTTCGATTACAAACACGATGAAAAAATTGAGCAAGAAATTTATGATACCATTAAAGATTGTGCAGATCGTTATCAAAATTTAGACAATATGGCGTACATGATTGACAAACGTTTAAAATATGTACACCCACGAAAAATAAAGCGCGTTGATTTAGGCATACTCCATAGTATTTTCTCGAAAGACGATCATGAAATCTCGCATGCGCTTTTACAAGCCATCGCACAAAAAGATGTGAATTTACATTCGTTTTCATTGACAACAACCGTAGAAACTATCGATTCCGTCAACTCATCAAAAGTGAGTAATGACTTATTATCCTTCAAAAAACAAGAAATTCAAGTTTGGAGTGAAGTTGCAACACACAAATACATTTTGGCACCACACAGAGTTATTCAATTGCTCTATGGTAAAATTCCAAATACCATTATTCACTTGCATCAAGAACCATTTGAAGTAGAAGAATTGCCCGTAATTTAACTTGAAATTGAAGATGACACTTCGACAAGCTCAGTGTAAAAGCGAATCAACAGAAAACAAATCAACGAAGAGCAGAGAACAGAGAAAAGAGAGCATAGACAAACGAGCAACGAAATTGAAGTTGAAGATGAAAACGAATTAACAAAAAACGAATCAACAAAGAGCATAGAAAAGAGAGAATAGACAAAACGATACAAATTGAAGTTGAAAACGAAATTGAAACACACAACTCACAACTCACAACTCACAACTCACAACTCACAACTAAATTAAAAAACATACATGGAGAAACAACCGACTTTTCCTATCAAAAAAACGGAATTAATCATTTTACGCGAGGAAGCTTCTTCTTTCATCAAAGGCGTACAATGGGAACAAGGTTACAAAGCTCGAAACAGAGATGGAAATAAAGAGCAAGACGACATTTTACTGTACTTATCCAAAGCAACAGGAAATGCTAGCTCTAATGCAATTTCAATCTCAAAAACGATTTTGAACCTTAAAAAACGTTTATTACCAGATTCTGTAGCTTTACCGCTTGCGCTGAATGAAACACTGTTTCACTTACAAGAAGCAATCGCTATTGGATTGTGGATTCGTGACAGTTATTATGACGCGTCTGGTTTATCAATTCTGCATGAAAAAAGAGCTGGACTTTCCACGGATCAACGCAAAGAATACGAGTCTAAACAACAAACGGCAACCGCTTTTATGGGGTTCAGTTTGTCCTATTATATCGTTTCAAAATTAAAAGAAAAAGCTTCCGAAGACAATCAAGTCATGCTCAATAAATTTGCAGGAATTCCTGAAGTTTCGTTGCTATCGCCAATGAAAGGAATTTCTTGTCAATTATTTTACTATGACAAATACATGAATCATCCAAACTTGATCAATTCGGAACAAGATGTGATTGATTTTACGGTATTATATTTTGAATCCTATCTCAACGAAATCATTCAACGAAAAGGTGCTTTAGATCATACGGAGGTAATTACGGATCGAACGTATCAATTAGAAGATACTGAATTTTCTATTGCGGGTTGGGAAACTGTTTTTACAGGAAGTGCCACAAGTATTGAATTCAATCCAATTCGTTTTGAGCAAATTGTGGGAAACAAAGATGCAAAACACTTCGCAAAGCGTTTGGTAGAACGTATGATGAGTTACGACATTGCCACCAAAAGAAATCCTTTTCAGGAATTGGGCGGATTCATGCCTGTGTTTATGGGATATGGAATTCCTGGAACAGGAAAAAGTATGTTGATTGCGGCAATTGCGACGATGCTAAAAGAACGTTGCGATCATTTAAACATTCCGTTTCTATTTCACCCAATGCCAGATACCGTAGTTTCTACTTTTCAAGGTGGATCTGCTGAAAAAATGGTACAATGGATGAAACCAATGCAAGATCCAACTCGATTGATTTTTGCACCCATTGATGATGCAGAAAACAATTTACAAGAACGAACTGCGCAAGGTGTTTCAGCGGGTGTAAAAGAAGTCATCGGTGTATTTTTGCGCTATACAGAAGGTGCGTATGCGGTAAATCACGGAAATAGTGCGATTGGATTATTCACAAATTTACCCGAACAATTAGACAAAGCGGTCATTTCTAGAATTCAAGGACGTTTTAAAATTGACGGGGCGCGTACGGAACATGATTTCTTAGATCAAGATTATATTTGGTGGAAAAAACTTGAAAAAACATTACCAGGATTTGTCTCCATGAAAGATCATCCTGATTACAAATATTTAAGCGATCAAGGGTTGGTTGCCAATGCAGGAGAAATTTTAGGACAATTAGAAAAACCAACAGAAGAAAAAATTGCCGTGATTTATGCAAAAGTTTTAGCGAAAGATTCCTTGGATTCACATACATTTTACTCCAACTTATACGGTTCGGTTCAAAAGGAATTTCCGTTTTTCTCTTCAAGAGATATTCGAAATATTCAAAGTGCGATTTCATTGCGTTTGACGGATTTTAACTTGCCAGAAGATTGGTTTGAAAATCCTGAATTGTATTTCCAAAAAGAATACGATACCAAACTCGGCATGCTCAAAGAATTAATGACTGCAAACATGAAAGGACTCAACTTTGCAGATGTTCGTAAGCAAGAAGTAATTCGATATTTAGATAATGTTGCTACGATTGCTGATACCGATTTCTCTCGTAAAGTGGAACAACAAATCATGCAACTAAAAATTGGAACGGAAGCGAGTAATCGCTTTGAAAAAGGGTTTGAATAGTTATGAAGAGAATCGTTTTCTTACTCCTTTTTTGTGTTTCGTTTGCAACTGCACAAGAAAACAACGAAGTCGCCATCATAGCGCAAAAACAAATGGAAGCTTATAATTCACGGAATATAGAAGCGTATGCAGCCTTATTTAGTGATGATATTAAGGTGTATGATTTCCCAAAAAAGTTACGCTATGAAGGAAAACAAAAATTAATTGAACGCTATGCTGACTTCTTTAAGAAAACACCTGAATTATTCAGTTTTATTGAAAAGCGAATCGTTTCCAACAATACCATCATCGATCAAGAAAAAGTGATCTACGAAAAAGATGGAGTATCTAAAGAATTTGTGGTGATGTATATTGTGGAAAATGGAAAAATCATGGAAGTTTACTATATAAAACGGTAAGAATGTTAAACAAAATAGCAAAAGTTGCAGGAATCATTATCCTTTGCTTACTAGCCATTCGAATTTTAGGAAATTTGACAGGCATCTGTGCTTTTTATACCATTCCAACAAGTGGTAGCGAACCGAATGTCAAAGTAGGTTCCTATATGATTACGACCAATTTAAAAACACCAAAACGCGGCGATTTTATCTCCTATGATTTCAACGATGCTATCTATGGAAATATGACCTATATACATCGTTTGTGTGGTGTTGAAAACGATACGATTGAAATGAAAGAAGGTGTTCTTTTTGTAAATGGAAAGAATTTTGACAAAAACTACAATTTACAACATTCGTATGTGTTGAGTCAAGCTCAATTGGATAAACTTGCGGATCTTTCTCTAGAAAATTTTAGAATGCAAAATGATACATTCATGGTGTTTATGAAAGATACAGATGCAAAAACACATGCGTTGGAGCAATATCAATTGATAGAATCTGAAAATAATTCTGACCAATTTATTGCTGAAACATACAATCAAAACTGGAACAAAGATCATTTTGGCCCTTTAATAATTCCGAAAGGAAAAATATTTGTGTTGGGCGACAATCGAGATAATTCTCAAGATAGCAGACATACAGGATTAAAAGATGCGACAGCAATTAATGGTGTATTGTGGATACAGTTTTAAAATCAACGATTCAAAACTGTGATGTATTATCTCTTTAATTCTGAACGAACATGTAACAAAACGACTGAATTCCTTACTAATGTGATGCAACTGTGTGTTTTTAGAAATGAAAGCTTTCAAGCAATAACAACACGATAATACACTTGAGAAACTATAAATAATTGTATTTTTATAGGGAATTGAAAACTAGTTCATGGAAAAATTAAAACGATCCGAATTATTTGGCGCAGCCTTAGTTCCTGTGACGGGCGCTTTGGTAGAGCGTTATAATAAATGTCTTTCTTTTATAGGAACTGCCCCAACACAGTTAAGCAATTTTCATATTGACGCCATGGGTTGGAGTCCTGAAATTGCGGAAGAAAAAGATGATTTTCTGTATTTAAACTCTGGAGAAGCCAATCCGAACGCAATTATACTTTCGCCAAAACAACATGAAAAACCAGCGTATTCGCCTTTTCATAGTTTTGATAAAGATATCATGCACCACATATTTAAAAAGCATTCAGACACCATTAAAGATATTACGCGTGATGCTGCTATTTGTGTCGATTTAGATCAATATATAGACGCATTTTACGAACCTGAAGATTTGTTAAAATACAATCAAATCACCGTCGATTTTTCCATCGTTGAGGATTTACTCAGTATTCAACAAAAACAATTACAGCTTGTCGAAGAATTTCATGAAGGTGATAATTTTTTGGATGAACAACTCCATTTAAAAATTTTGGCTTCCGCTAAAAAGCACGGTGATTTACGATCGCGCAAATTGGAAATGAAACCAATGAATTTTTTAACGACTTCTTTTTACACAAAAGCTTTTGGAGGCGTATTTGTGTTTAGAAGAAAAGAAAGCGGAAAAAATATTTTAATTTTCGAGTCAAAAGAACAAGCCGAAAAAGTAAAAACCGCTGGAAAAACATATGCGTTTCATATTGAAGATGGACACTTTTTTAGCACCTTGGCTTCAGAAAAAATGATTGTGCTTGATCCTGAACATAGTGTCGCTTCCGGATATTACGAACGTGTCCAAAAAGTAATTTTCTCAACACATCTAAAAGAAACATCACATTCATTGGATGAAATTTTAGAAAATTCAAATGTATACAAACGCTATTTGAATCAATTAACGGCTGATGCGCGAAAGCAAACGCTCATTTTAGATCGTTTAAAAGCAAACTCTAAAAAAGCAAATGCGTTAGACATTGAAGGCGGATTAACACCCGAAATATTGGCGTGTATCCAAATTCCCGCACCAGAGTTACCGATGAAAGAACAAGAACTCGTTTGGAAATTAATTGTGAAAATTGCACCATACAAAGATCCACTATTCTTATATTGGTATGACAAAGAGACATTTTATAAATCATATACCGCTTGGGGCGAATCCTATCAAGATTGGGTCATCAAATTAATTAAACAAAACACCTGGAACTCATGATCACATTTGACATTATCATATTTATATCTAGTATCGTTTTTGGAATCGCATTGTATTGGCTAGAAGCTAAAAATAACTGGTTTTACAGAGTCATCAATAAAATTACACATTCAAAAGAATTGCAAATGAAACCAACTAGTAGGAAAGGCTTTTTGGTGCAACAAGAATTTATTCCAAGACTGATTTATGTAAATATATTATTCATCCTTGTGGTACTCGTTTTTCTTTTACTTCCGTTTGGCCCTAGAGTAGAATATTATGTTTCTGGAGTCCTTGGAACAATGATTGGAATTTACATTGCAAATTTTGTGGTGGATGTAAAAGATAAATCGGAAGAAATTATTGATAAAGTAGTTGATACGAGCAAAGATATTATGGACGATATTAAAACGAAAGGAAAAGAAGCTGCGGAAAGTTTTTCCAGAGACGAAACTAAAGAAGAAGCAACTTCAACAGAACCTGAAACGCCTAAAAAAAGCGGTAGAGAACGATTAAAAGATAAAGGATTATTATAAAATAAGAACTATGTTAAAAAGATTTTGGAACCGTGGAGCAAAACAAAAAATTATCCTAATTATCATTGGATTGATTGTTTTTAGTGCACTTTTTATTTTGAGAGATGATTACCAGCCATTTTTACTCTTTTTAAGAAAGTACTTGTTTATTTTACTATTATTTACAGCTATTATATATTTCGGAATCCGATCGTTTCGAAAAGCTGCAAATGCACTAAAAAAAGTATTCAAAGCAATACTGACCTTGGCATCTATTGTACTCATTTATGTATTGTTTTGGAATATTGGCATGTACGATTATATGCAAACCTATAACGTATTTAATGATATGAATCTTCAAGAGATTTCAAAGTTACCTTTGAGTCGAAATGAACGTATTCAACCATATAACAACATTAAAACCATGGCGTACGAATCTATTTCGGAAACACAAGAAGTTTCAGCGCCGCAATTGGTTCGTGTAGACGATCGTAATCAGTGGACTATGGCTGTGCAACCTTCGCAGGAATATTTTATTCAGCGAACGAAAGATAATATTGAAGAATTATTTTCGGTTTCGAGTACATCGCCTTCTCCCCGATTTGCAAACGAAAATCGAATAACAGCAACATTTGCTATTGGCGAATCATTAGCGTTTAGTAGAAATACCTATAATGCCGTTGTACAACGTTTCAATCCTTGGCAATTATTCAATTATGAGCCGCATGAAGCGTATTATATGAAAAATGATGCTGGAAATTGGGTGCAAGTCGTAAGTTTAATCAAGTGGAAAGGCTTCTTTTTTCCATACCCAACCTTTGGTGGCGTGATGGTTTTAGAAACTGGCGAGCACGATTTTAGCGATTATTTAGAGCGTTTGTTAATTGGTAAAGGAACGTTTATTTCTGCAGAAGATGTTCAAAAATATCCTTACTTAACACGTCAAAATACCTTATCTGAAAAAGTATCCCGCTTACAAGCAAAATCAATGATGTTTTTAGGTGGTTTTACTGATCCATTGCCATGGAATAAGAAAACTGCGGTGAAAATTCCAGATTTAATTGAAGATCAAAACCAGCAACCTTTTGTCACCGATTTTGATTTTACGGGCGCTGTAAACAATGCGTACGACGGTTTGTATCATTGGTTTGGGTTAGAGCCTATTGGCGATCAGCGAACAGGTTTGTCTATCAGTGTTTTTATTCCTGCTGACGGAAGTCAGGCTGTATATTATTACAATCATGCCAGTCGAAAAGAAGGTTTGGCAGGTGTTTCAGCAATGCCCGCTAAAGTGATGGAATCTAGAAAAGAATACGATTGGACAGTGAATAAAGCGGTGGAGTTTAGACCATTTATTCGCGATATTGCTGGAAAAAGACGTTTGTTTATGCTCAGTACAATTGCTGCAAAACGTGCAAATAGCGATCAGTTTGATGGTGGTTCTACTCCCGATTTAGCCTTAGTGGATGTTTCATATAAAGATGTCGTTTGGATTGATGCCAAACATCCATCACAATGGAATACTCAAATTTTAAATCAACTTGGGGAAACTTGGCAAGCTTCTGAAAATTTATCGGATAGCGATTCGTATCTTGATAAAGAAGCCATAAGAACCGAAATTATAAAAGATACCTTAACGATTCAGAAAGATAGTATTGTAAAGGATTCTGTTAATCGTTAAACTTATTAGACACTAAAATTTATAGAAGTTTTATTCTTGCGAAGGAGGAATCTATTTTGCTACGATATGGACTCCTGCCTTCACAGGAATGACAGCACATTATAGCATCGGAATTGTAAGTACTACTTCTGTTCCAGTTGCCATATTGTTTTGATCTTTTAAATCTATAAATTCTACGGAGAAACTATTTTTGAAGTCTTTTACAAAATTAGCGAGTCTGCTTCTAGTCAACGCAATTCCAATAGATTTTCGTTTTATAATTTTATCATCGGTAATTTTCTTTGCGGCTTCTCTTCCAATTCCATTATCTGCAATTGTAATTTTTACAAAGTTTTTTTCAGTACTCGTTATAGAAAGTTTAATGTTCTTTTGTTCTTTTTTTGAAGATAATCCGTGCCAAAGTGCATTTTCTAAGAATGGCTGCAATATCAACGACGGAATTTTTATTTGATCGAGGTTAATGTCATTATCCACAAAAACTTCAAAGTTGATTTCGTTAGAAAAACGAATGTTTTCAATACTCATATACAAATCCATTGTTTCCAATTCGTCCGCAAGCGATACGACTTTTACACGAGAAGCATCTAATATTTTACGAATGAGTTTTGCAAATTTATTTAAGTAATGAACTGCGTTTTTTTGTTCATTCGCAATGATGTATTGTTTGATAGAGTTCAACGAATTAAACACAAAATGTGGATTCATTTGACTTCGAAGCATGTCTTGCTCCAGCGTTAAAATCTTCTTTTCATTGTTTAATAAACGTTGTCGGTACAAAATATAAATCATGATGGCTAGGAACGCCAACACTATACTACTCGTAATCCAAATACTTTTATTTCTTTTCAGCGTCAACTTTACATTTTCGTTTTCTTTTTCGAGATTTTCAATTTGCAGGTTGAATTTTTCCTTATCATATTTTATAATAAGATCATTCACATATTTAAAATTCTTCTCGTTCGTTATTTCTTCATTGAGCGTGTACGATTGCTTCTGAAAATCTAATGCTTTTTCAAACTGTTTTTCCTTTTCTGCCAAATTTGCCAAGTGCGCATAACTTTCCGCAATGGAACTTTTTAAATTGTACTCTTTAGAAATCGCCAACCCTTCATTTAGATATTTTTTTGCTTGCGAGTTATTGTTCATTTCCAAATATGCCCAACCTAAGTTGATATACACACCCGAAAGGTGAAACTTGTCTCGCAGTCCTTTGGCACTTTCTAAGGTAGACGAAATAATATTGATGGCTTCTGTGTATTTTTTCTGTTTGATATAAATTCGACCAATCGTATTATTACAGATTACACGTCCTAAATCAGAATCGATTTCATTATTATATCGCAAGGATTCTTTATAATCAATCAACGCGCCATCCAAATCGCCCGTAGCTTCTTTTGCATATCCTATATTGTGATAATTGATTGCCAAACCGAGTTTATTGCCGACACTTTCTTCAATTTTCATAGATTTTGTAAAGCGTTGTACCGCCAAGTCATATTGTTCTAACACTAAGAAAATATTACCCATACTATTCAGGGAAACTGCAATGCTCCGTTTTACAGATTCGGTACGATCTTCAATAGTTTCTGCAAGTGCCAACGCTTCTTGATGATAATCTAAAGCCGTTCGGATATCGTCTATTCTACGATACACAACCCCTAACATATTGAGTGAATTGACGCGTAATTCAGCATCGTCCGCTTCTCTGGCTTTTTCTAAAGCTTTGTTGTGATATACAATCGCTTTGTCATACTGAGATGTATTTCGGCAGTAAATACCAATCGCGTTAAGCGCATAGCTTTCTCCGTGTAAGTATTGATTTTTTTCATAGAGATTGACTAAATATTGAAGTTGTAAAGAGTCTCTATTATATGATTTTAACTTTTCATTGATCTCCGTATATTGCGTAGGTTTTGCTTCCAAAAGTGCATTGGCTTCTTTCACAAAAACGCTGTCAATCGTTTGTGAAAAGCAACTAAAAGTAAAAAAGAGGGAAAGAATGAGTAGGATGTCACTCTTAAATAAATTACACATACATTTGGGTTTTACTTATAATTTTTCTAAAAAAGCCGCCTTTCGCTGTCTAGAAATTGGAATTTTATGGTTGGAAACTAAAATTACATATCCATCAGATTTTATAAATTCCTTTATTTTATCTAAGTTGACAATGTATGAATTATGAATTCTAAAAAAACGCTCATCGGGCAACATGGCGTTTACTTCTTTTAATTTCTTGGTAAGGACTATTTTTTTTGAATTGGTTAAATACAAGGTACTATAATTTCCATCGGATTCAACAAATAGTAAATCTTCTAAATCGAGAAAAATTAATTTTCCATCCGTATTGATGGTAATTCGTTTCTTATTGAATCTACTGTTGTAGTCAGATAAAATACGTTCAAACTTTTCGGTAGACACATCATTTCGAGAAATGTATTTTTTTATTTTGGAGATCGCCACTTTTAAATCATCCATATCAATAGGTTTCAATAAATAATCGATGGCTTCTTCCTTTAATGCTTTCATCGCATATTCGTTATAAGCGGTTGTAATAACGACTGCAAAATCTTTTGATTTCAATCGATTTAAAAACTGAAAACCATCCATAGTTGGCATTTCAATATCTAAAAAAACACAGTCACAAGTTGCTTTTTCAACATATTGTAAAGCTTCTTCTGGATCGGTAAACGTAGCAAGGATTTCTATTTCATCACTAAAGTTTTCCAATTCCCAAGATAAGCTTTCTAAAGCTTTTGGTTCGTCGTCGATTAAAATTGCTCTTAACATGAGATTGTGGGTTTTATACTATAAAGGTAAACTTTTAGTGTTATATTCATACACAGTTAGTGTCATTGGTGCAAAAATGTGTATATGCGGTTTGGTTTTATAAATGGTTAACAAACAAGGGTATTTTCACCCTTTTCAACCAAAAACAATCTATACAACATTTGGTTCCATTTATACAAAAACTGCACTAATTAACTCCATCTTCGGGTATATTTGAAATGAAAAAAAGTTTAACACACTTTTTTGATCACAACTAGTCAATATTATATAGGGCTATTAATAGTATAAACTAGCATATAATTTATCAAATTAACTAAACAATCTAAACTAAAGTAATGAAAAAAATTACACTAATTCTACTACTAATTTGTTTTTCTTTTTCAACAAAAGCAAACAATATCAGAGTGAGCAACATCTCACTAGAAAACTTAAATGATATTTCAAACTGGGTACACGTTGAGTTCGACCTAGCTTGGGACAATTCATGGAGAATCAGTTCAGGGCCATCCAATTGGGATGCTGCTTGGGTATTTATCAAATATCGTGTAAACAACGGTACATGGACTCATGGAATCATCAGTCAGGCAAACTCTGTAGCTTCAACAGGTGCTACCTTAGATGTAACTTCTGATGGAATTGGAGCATTTATTTATAGAGATGCTGACGGAAGTGGAAACGTAAATTTCCAAAATATGCAAATTCGTTGGAACTTTGGTTCTACCGACACCAATGATATTATTGACATTCAGGTATTTGCTATTGAAATGGTGTATGTACCTTCAGGATCTTTTTATGTAGGTGGAACTACAGGTGATGAAGCTAATAAATTTCATAGTGGTGGATTTTCTACTTCTTCTTCCTATAGAATTACTTCAGAAAATTTATTAACAATTGCAAATACATCTGGAAACTTATATTACACTGCAACCAATGCAAATAGTGGAGATCAAACAGGAGATTTACAAACAACCTATCCAAAAGGATTCAATGCTTTTTATTCCATGAAATATGAAGTTTCCGAAGGACAATGGGTAGCTTTCTTTAACAGTCTAACAGAAAATCAAAAAACTAACCTAGACGTTACAGATATAGATCACAAAAATAGCGATGCTGTTGTGAGCAGAAATACAATTGCATGGACTGGCGGAACGGCAAGTGCCACGACAACAGCTCCAGATAGAGCCGTGAGTTATTTAGATGTTTCAGATATAAATGCCTATATGGACTGGACTGGACTACGACCACTTAGTGAGTTAGAATATGAAAAAGCATGTAGAGGACCAATTTTACCAAAACCTGGCGAATTTGCTTGGGGAAGTGCTAATATTGCTTCCAATGATTATACCTTGGTAAATTCAGGATTTTCAAGTGAACGAATCACGAATCCGGAAGTAAATACAGGAAATGCACTATATAGTATTACAAATGGTACCATTAATGGTCCTGTAAGAAATGGTATTTTTGCAGCAAGTGCTGTTAACAATAACAGAGAAGAAACTGGAGGAAGTTATTACGGAATCATGGAATTATCTGGAAACTTATATGAGCGTGTAGTAACTGTAGGAACAGCGCAAGGAAGAAACTTCACTGGATTACATGGAAATGGAATTATAAGTTCAACTACTGGAAATGGAACCGTTTCTAACTGGCCAAATAATACAACTGGTGACGGATATAGTTTCCGTGGAGGAAGTTTCTTAAATGGCGCAGATTTTATTAGAGTTTCTGATAGATTTGATGGTGCTTCGTTAATTGCTGGAGGAAATAATCGCCTTGGATTTAGAGCAGCAAGAACAGCACCTTAATATACAAAAAGATGAAAAAAAGATTTTTAATCTTATCTTTTATACTATTCCAATGTACACAGGTATTTGCTCAATATGACGGTGGAAACGCCGATGGTCATGATGTTGAAGCAAGACTGAATACTACGTTAGATAATATTTCCCTAGTCATCCTATACCGAGGCGGTAATGGTGACGGACATGATGTTGAGTCAAGACTCAATACCACGTTGGATAATATTAATTTAACCGTATTGTACGAAGGGCAAAATGGTGACGGACACGATGTGGAAGCCTTGCTCAATACAACCTTAGATAATATTTCTTTAGTTGTATTATATGAAGGTGGAAATGGTGATGGACATGATGTTGAAGCTTTACTCAATACAACATTAGATAAT
>CAYGPQ010000036.1:40336-42642 GCA_964351775.1 uncultured Kordia sp.
TAGCAGTATTATATGCTGGCGGAAATGGCGATGGACATGATGTGGAAGCTTTGCTAAATACTACATTGGATAATATTTCTTTAGTAGTATTATATAATGGTGGAAATGGCGATGGATTTGATGTTGACCAAGAAAATGTATTCTTAGATCCAAATCAGGTTGTAGACTTGAGATTGCGATTGAAAGTGCTTTTACAAGGACCACTATTAAACCCTGTTGATGATGGATTAATGAATGACAACTTACGTGCAGGAAGTATGATTCCAAAAATAAGTCCTTATGACATTACTGATGTAATTATAGATTCAGACGTATTCAATAACGGAGGAATTTCAGGATCTGGACTAAGTCAAGATAACGTTGTAGATTGGGTATGGATCGAAATTAGAAGCGGTTCAGATGATACACTCATTGTAGACAATACATCTGCCTTAGTACAACGTGACGGAGATGTTGTTGCCATAGATGGCGTTTCGGATGTAATCTTACGTGGATTAACAGGAGAATATTATATCGTTGTTAAGCATAGAAACCATTTATCTGTGATGACATCTAACAAGATTCCTTTATCTGTAAATCCTACAAGTGTAGATTATAGCAATAATGCAACTGCTACTTTTGGAACCAATGCACAAGTGCAATTATCAAATGGAACTATGGCACTCTGGGCTGGAAATGTAAATGGAGATATCATAGTACAATATACTGGAGGAACACCTGATACACCAAGTATTTTATCAGAAGTGTTAAACAATCCTGGGAACTTTTTAAATTTCCCTACATATATTGTAACAGGATATAATACACATGATGTCAATATGGATGGAAACACACAATACACTGGAACAACTCCAGATACACCATTTATCTTACAAAATGTATTAGCACATCCAGGAAATTTCCTTAACTTTAGCACCTATCAAATTCAAGAACAATTACCAGAAAATTAAACTTATGAAAAAAATCAACATTTTAATAATTGCGATGATTTGCCTTTTCGCAGGAAATCTAAAAGCACAGGATGGCTACACGTACACATTAATGCACAATGGTGGTTACAGCTTTACCATACAGGCAGTGCCGAATGTAAGTGCTAACAACTTTGCCACTTCGGTACAGAGTTACGGATTTACAGTCATAGTTCCAGATGGCGTAACAATTAGTGCTAATTCTTCCTTAGGAAGTAGTGCAAACCTAACGTTCTTTAATGGAACTGATATTGCGCAACCAACTATTGATGGATATTTAATTACAGAAACTTTAGGCAGCCCTGCATCATTAACGGCACCTTCAGCAGCAACAAACTCTGATATGTTCACCTTTACCGTAAATGGTAGTCCAACAGCAGGAATTATATACATATTAGAAAATAACTCAGCAATAGCAACCGCAATAACACCTTTAAAATCCTTCATGCAAGCTGATATGATAGATGATGCAATGGCTACATACACAAACAGAGTAGATCCTAATGCAGCGGCTGTTACAGCTCCTTCAACATTCAATTTAGCAACGTTATCAGTTGAGGAAAATGAATTGTCACAACTTTCATTATATCCGAACCCTGCGAAAGATATTGTAAAAATTCAAATGCCAGTAGGGTTAGAAGATATTAAAATTGAAGTGTTTGATAATGCGGGGAAGCAAATTGCAATGCAATTATCCTCAGAAAATACAATTGATGTAAGTAACATTGCATCAGGTTTATATCTAATTACGATAACGTCAAACGATATAAAAACTACCAAAAAGCTTATTGTAGAATAATAATAAGCTTCTATTTTTTGTTTCACAAACCTCTTGATTGTCATAGCTCAAGAGGTTTTTTTGTTTCTATAAATAACTCTAAAAGACAATCGTTCTCTACACTAAACGTATACTTTATCAATAACAGGTGGTTTAATATGGATGCTATACTTAACAAACACTCCACTCTCTATCTTATTCAAATCAAAATTACCTGAACTAGATATAAAATTATACATAACGAATTCTTTTCCATAGTATAATAGTATAACACAGCTATGTATCATTAAAAACTTTCAAAGCCTTGAAAAAATTGAAGATTCACATATTCTTCAGCTTAAAACAGAAATGATATCAACTAAAATTTAAGAATATGAATATGGTGTTTTTGCCTTTTTGACTTAAAATGCCTACGAAAATGCACCATATTGTGTTGACACGGAATTTTTCTATTGAAGATTAATCAAAATATTTATATAAGCACAACTACTAGTCTTGATTCTTTATTATTTTATCAATTATTCGTTGAGTATTGAGCATAAAAAAACCCTTATCAGTTA
>CAYGPQ010000037.1:0-42313 GCA_964351775.1 uncultured Kordia sp.
AGCAATGCCTAACACCAACGGATACAACTTTCGCTCTGGATTTAGGTATAAAAAGTTCAGACTTAAAAAATCTTCGTCAGCTTTTGACTTGTCAAACGCTTGATAAATATACGAGTTGGTGGTTTTAAAAACCCAACTCTTAAAAGGTTTAAAACTAAAGTCGGATTTTGCTCTAAAAATCAAGGTTTCCACATTTCCTGATTGCCAAAATCCTGTTAACGAAAGGTCTGCTTTCAGTGACAAAGAATCACTTTCATTAATTTGTGCAGATAGAAAAAAGGGAAAAATTAAAAAACAATACAAAAACTTTTTCATGCTACTTCACTATAAAATTACGCTTCAATTCGTTGGCTGAACACTACTTCGTGCGCCATAACTTGTTGCAAACTTATTAAATTTTTCGCGAAGCTTTTATCGCTACAAAGATATTCATGGAGTATTTGTCTTTATAAAATTACATTTTAATCTTTGTTTCATACAGACAACTCTTGTTCTTTTAGCGTTTTTCACTTGATGAAACAAACTTTTTCTCAAGACAAATCAGTCTTCTTCTCAAGTGAATTTGAATCGCTGATACGTAGGAAGCAAATTTTTAATACGTATCAAAAAAAAGTTTAATACGTATTGAAACTAATTATAATATGTATTAAAAATTTAAGTTGTCTTTACAAGACAGTTCAGTAGTCAAGAGAAAACAGTCAAAACTCCTTGATGATATACTTCACTTGTCAAGAGAAAGTGTATAAAATTACAAGGTAATTTCTTGGTTGTTGCTGAGGTTTGGGTAACTATATTTGTGTTTTTTGTTGTCATTACGGGAAACCACATTGTGTATGTGTGCTATTTAGTTTACTTTTATGGGGAATAATTAGGAAGTTGTTATGAAACTAGTTCTTATTATTCCTTAAAATTAGGATGATATATGGAATTCTGTTTATTCATACGATAGCACCAATTATGACCAAACAACAAACTATAGAACTATGACAACAAAACTATTAAGATTCAAAGTATATAATTTTCGGTCAATTGAAGAAAGTGATTGGATTGAGGCTTCTGACAATTCTTGTTTGGTCGGAACAAACGAAGCTGGAAAAACGAATTTATTAATTGCATTATGGAAATTACGTCCTGCTAATGGTGAACCGATTGTGCCTTTAGATGATTTCCCAAGACATTTATACAGTAATTATAAAGCGGATGAACACTCTAAAGATATTTTTATAGCTGCTGACTTTCTGCTCGGAGATGAAATTCTGGAGGAAATATCAACGGAACTTAAATGCGACATTGAGCAAATTAAAGCTGTATTGGTTGAGAGAAAATATGATGGGAAATATATTATATCATTTCCTTATTCAAAAATTGAAAAATTTCCCTCAATTAGAGCTATAACTTTAATTGATAATTTCAAAGAACTTTTAAATAAAAAAGAAGCATTTATAAAAGAGTCAGAAACTTTAAAAAAATCTACAGAAGAATTTTTAGAAAAAGAAAAAAAATCAATCAAGGAGGATTTCGTTTCAGAAGAAGATATTAAAGGTATTATTGAAAGAACAAATAAATTTCAAGAAGATAATTTTGGTAAAAAACAAAACTTACCAATACTTTTCAATACTCATTTTATTAAAAAACTTAATTTCTTTATAGATGCTTTTCAAGGTAAACCTATAGCCACTACTTCAGAAATAAGACAAAAAGTATTGGCTAATTTACCCAAATTCGTCTACTATTCTGACTATGGTAATTTAGACAGCGAAATTTTCTTACCGAGAGTTATTGAAGATTTTGAGCGAACTGACTTGTCAGAATCAGCAAGGGCAAAAGTTAGAACTCTTGATGTGCTTTTTAAATATGTAAAATTATCACCCCAAGAAATCTACGAATTAGGAAATGATAGAAAGGTTGTCGTAAAGAAAATGAATTACAACAACCAAATAGTTAGCACAGAAGAAGAAAAATTAACTGATGAAGAAATTCAAGAATGGGCTGATAAAAAGCGTGAACGTGGCATACTTTTGAGGTCAGCAGCGACTCAATTAACTAATAGTTTTAAAAAATGGTGGCTACAAGGAGATTATATATTTGCATTTGAAGCGGATGGACAACACTTCAGAATAAACGTTTCCGATAGCTTACGTCCAGAGTCAATTGAATTAGAAGGAAGAAGTAGAGGACTTCAATGGTTTTTTAGTTTTTTTCTTGTCTTTCTTGTTGAGACAAAAGAGGGACATTCGAATACTATTTTACTTTTAGATGAACCTGGATTATCATTACACCCGATTGCTCAATATGATTTGGCCAAATTTTTCAGAAAACTATCAGAGGACAATCAATTAATATATACCTCACATTCACCATTTTTAGTAGATATGGATAATCTCGCAAATGTAAAAGCAGTTTATGTGGATAAGCAAAATGGTAGAACAAAAATATCATCAAATTTAAGATATAACGAAGAAGATGCTGAAAAATCAATTTATCCAATACACGCTGCTTTAGGTCTGACAGTTTCGGATACGTTGCTTTTAGGTTGTCTTCCGGTTTTAGTTGAAGGTGTTAGTGACCAAGTTTATTTAAGTCTTCTAAAAAGATATTTGATTGGTAAAGGAGAACTTCAATATTCAAAAGAAATTGTATTTATTCCAACTGGAGGAGTTCGTGGAATGGGACCAGTATCAAAATTGGTTTCATCAAGAGAAGATGATTTACCTTATGTCTTGTTAGATTCTGACAAAACAGGTAAAGAGTATGCTAAAAGTTTAAAAAGCGGAAGGTACAGAGATGAAAAAGAAAAAGTTTTAGGTGTTGCAGACTTTCTTTCGGATAAAGAATACGAAATTGAAGACCTAATCCCATCATCAGCAATTATTTCAACTATTGATCGAATGTATCGTTGCGACCAATATTTTGAAGATTATCACGATTCGAAAAAACCAATCGTTGACCAAATCGAGGAATGGGCAAAAAATAATTCTCTCACTTTAGAAGATGGATGGAAAGTTGAATTAGCTCGCACAATTCAAAATAGATTTGATAAACACTTTGAAAATATAGATGATAAACTTGCAAAAAGTTGGAAAAATATATTTGAAAAACTGCTTACCGAAAAAAAATAACTGCTGCTAACAATGGTAACCGTGGTGGCACAAGTCCATAATTTAAGACATCACCCTAAAAAATGATTCATTCTTAGCCTATTTAAGTATGTCTTTCTTTTTTTTTGAGTTTTACTATTGAATCCTAAAATTAGTGCCGCTTAAAATCTAGCTATAGTTACCAAATAGTGATTTTACTTTGTGAAAAATAAATGCAAGTGATGTTGCCTAAGCTAGCACAAATTTCCAACTCATACCCACAAACAAACAAAAAGCCATTTATGAATTTGCGCCAACCTAAACCAACCCACGCGCCTTCATCTCCAAATACTTATTAATCGCGTCAATTGTTAAATTCTCAGGTGTGGTAAGAATAGAGTAGATGCCGTATTTTTTCAATTCGTTGACAATCAAACGTTTTTCAAAGGAGAATTTCTCCGCAATGACTTTATCATACGCTTCTTGAATCGTAGTGGCTTCTTCTTGAATTAATTGGTCTAATTCCGTGTTTTTAAAGAACACAACCACTAATAAATGACTTTTGGCAATTCCTTTTAAATACGGTAATTGTCTGTTGAGTGCATCTAAGGTTTCAAAGTTGGTGTACAATAAAATCAAACTACGATGGGTAATATTTCGTTTGATATCGCCGTACAAACGTCCGTAATCCGATTCAAAGAAGTCCGTTTCTACATTGTACAACGATTCTAAAATTAGGTTCATTTGTGAACTTCGCTTCTCCGCAACGACCATGTTTTCTACTTTTTTTGAAAAGGTAAACATGCCGGCTTTGTCTTGCTTTTTCAGAATGACGTTGCTCATCACCAACGTTGCGTTAATGGCATAATCGAGCAAACTCAATCCGTCAAACGGCATTTTCATCACACGACCTTTGTCAATCACCGAATATACAGGTTGCGATTTTTCATCTTGATACTGATTCACCATTAATTGATTCTGTTTTGCCGAAGCTTTCCAGTTAATCGTTCGCAAATCGTCCCCTTGTACATATTCTTTAATTTGCTCAAATTCCATCGTATGTCCGATGCGACGAATCTTTTTAATTCCGTACATCGTCAAGTTGTTACTGATGGCAAGCAAATCGTATTTTTTGAGTTGTAAATACGCAGGATACGTTGGCACCATGACTTTATGATCAAAAAAGAAACGTCGGGAAACCAATCCCAAAATGGACATTACATATACATTCAGTTTTCCAAAAGTATATTCGCCACGTTCCGTAGGACGTAAGGTATATTTTAATTCAGAAACGCTAGAAGTGTCTAATTTTTTCTCAATAGAAAAATCACGTACTTGAAACTGTTCAGGAATTTCGTCAATGATTTTTGTGTAAATTGGAAATGTATAATAGTTTTCCAAACGTAAAAACACATCATTTTCATCGCCATTCGAAAACTTTTCGGGCGTTTGTCGTTTTGCTGAAATACCTGTTCTCGTTAGATATAAAATGACGATATCTAGCAACATAAATACTAATAAAATCAGCAATAACAACTTGGAAACATAAAAGAATTTCGGAAATATAAAGCTCACTACAAAACATAGGATGATGCCCAAACATCCGTAAAAGAAACGATCTTGGAGATAGAGCGATGTAAAAAAATGTTTGATCCGATCCACTGTATTGCTGTTTTAAACTTTAAATTAGTTATCGAGGCACCTCAATAGTTTGTATAATTTGATTGATAATTTGTTTTGAAGAAACACCTTCCATTTCGCGCTCAGGCGTTACTATAATACGATGTTGCAATACTGGGACTGCCACTTGCTTGATATCTTCGGGCGTTACAAAATCGCGACCATTCATAGCTGCATACGCTTTGGAAGCTTTTAAAATGGCAATAGAAGCTCTTGGCGAAGCACCAATGTATAAGAATTGATTGCTACGCGTATTGATGATAATTTCCGCAATATATTTTAGTAAATGTGGCTCAATAATCACTTCATTGACGACATTTTGAAATTTTAAGATTTGTTCTCTTGTTAAAAACGAACTGATTTTATCAATTTTGTTTTCTTCTTTTAGTACATGTTCGCGGGCAATGATTTCTATTTCTTCCTCCAAGGTTGGATATTCCACATTGATTTTAAACAAAAAACGGTCCAATTGTGCTTCGGGCAAGCGATACGTTCCTTCTTGTTCAATAGGGTTTTGCGTTGCCAATACCATAAATGGTGCAGCTAACTGATATTTGGTTCCGTCCATGGTAATTTGACGTTCTTCCATTACTTCAAACAAAGCCGCTTGCGTTTTGGCAGGCGCACGGTTGATTTCGTCAATTAATAACATGTTAGTAAATACAGGTCCTTTTTTGAACTCGAATTCTGTTTTTTTCATATCAAAAATCGAAGTTCCTAAAATATCACTTGGCATTAAATCGGGCGTAAACTGAATCCGACCAAAATCGACCGTTAATGATTTTGCTAATAGTTTTGCGGTAATGGTTTTGGCAACTCCCGGAACACCTTCAATCAGTACATGTCCTTTGGCAAGCAATGCGGTAATCAACATGTCTATCATGCCTTTTTGACCCACAATTACTTTAGAGAGTTCCTGTCTTATTTTGTGAACTCCGTCTTGTAATTCCGACAGATCTACTCTATTGGTAAATGACAATGGTGCTTCTTCTTCGTGAGGTGTATTTTGTTCGGGTTTGTCTTTTCTTAAGTCCATATATTGAATTTAATGTATTGTAAATTAGTAATTTGTTATTTCTTTTTACGGAAATTCTCGATCACTTTGGTGATGTTTATAACGTCGTTTTGATCGAAATATATTTTTTTCTTTAGGATGTTAATCAGTTTTACAAGTCGTTCAATCTCTTCTTGTGGTTTCCCAGATTTTTGCCGCAGTCGCGTGATGAATTCCGCATCCAACACTTGTGTGTCTATTAAATATTTTGTGCGTACATGTTCTAAGAAATACGTGATTTTTTTGCGTACTACATTTTCATGATCTTTCGTTTCATAGAAAAGATTTCCAATGGTTTTGGTGAAATCTACCGTAGTATTTTCAAGCGGATTTACAATGTTGACGATACGCTGTTTTCGTTTTACATTAAACAGTATAAATATTAATAGAAAAAATAATGCTAAACACCAAGCCCAACGCAATGCGGGTTGATCTAAAATGAATCGTAAGCTTGAATTACTTGTTCCATCGCTATTTATGGCTTTATTGGCAGAATCAAAAAAGACATCTTTGTTAGGAATATACCCTAAAACACCTTCTGAATATTTATAATGATCGTCCTTCAATAAATGAAAGTTGGTAAATGCTACGGGTTGTGTGTGCAATAAGAAGGCGCCATTCCCCATGGGTATTTTGATAAAGTTGGTATAGATAGAATCGCTGTCAAATTTTTGATAGCCTAAAGGAATGGTGTTTAGCGTATCAATTTTTGAGAAATAGATGTTTTTAATCCCTTTTTCATAGTCGATTTCGTTGTTACGTAAATAGTTGTTCGCAAATGAAAGTGTCGCTTTTGTGGAAATTTTATAGTCGTAATTTGTTGAAAAACCGAGGGAATCTTTTAAATACCACGGCATTTCGTATGTAGAAATAAAGATGGTGTTTCCTTCCCAAGCAAAATCAATCAATTCATTGACCGAAGCTTCATCTGCATAAAAATCAGCACCAATGTACATATAACTACCTTCAATACTATACCCATAGGTTTCCCAATCGTATTTTCCTTTAAAATATTCGTACGGAGTTCGATAGATATTTTTAATACTTCCTTTATCTAAAACTTTAGCTAATTCTTTGTGAAATATTTGTAAATCATATGGATTTGTTTGCCGCTCATTATAGGTTTCGCGCCAATCAATAGGTGTTGGTTTTGATAGTTCGGCAGACATTGCAACCACGATAATGACCACTAGGATTCCAATGTATATTTTTAGTCTTTTACTCATGCCGCTGTGTTTTTAAGGATGAGATCAAAGGCAGTTTGGACTTGTTCATATTGCGTTTTATCAATAGAAAATTCTCCGTACCAAACGTAATTGTATATGTATGAAGTATACTGAAATTGCGCTCTAATTGCGTCGTTTTTAATTTCGTAGGTATACTCGAGATTTGTTTTTTCTGGATCATACGAAATGATTTCAGCAGCACTCATCTTTTTTAACATTTGCAAATACTGATATCGAATTGCCAAGCGATAATCATTATTTGCGATGGCTTCCGAAATTAACTTTGTAAAATTGACCGTATGAATATTGGTTTCAAGATCTTCATGATGAATCGATTTTTTATCGGATCGTTTTCCGAAAATCCAACGTCCTTCGCCATTCATAATAGCGCGTACAATAAAAAAAACGACCATGATAATGATCACTACATAGAAAATATTTTTAAGACTATCTAAGAAATCAGCGGCTTCGTTGCGTGATTCAAAGTCAAATACATCTTCAATCCAAGCTTCTAACCAATTTATAAAACGAGTAAACCAACCTTCGTTTTTTTCTTGTTCATATATATAATCACTACTGTTATAACGTTCTTGGAAATCTTCTTCAAAGTTTTTTGGAGTCACTTCAGAAGTATCTTGTGGTACCACTTGCTTTTGCTCAAAGGTATTTGCTGCATACGAGATGCTTCCCGAAAGGGAAATCAAACAAAAGATTCCTACGCGGAGTACATTATAAAAGATATGATTGATTTTTTTTGCCATTAATCTTTCGCTGAGCCTATTTCGTCAATAGTAAATTGCGTGTGGATATTTTCTTTTTCTTCCTTTAAACCATAATATACTATAGCATGATTTACTTGCATTACCGTTGAAATAATGAAGTTAATTATATAAGAGATAATTTCTAATATACTCACCACAATGAAGACAAAAGACCATCCTTCGATATCATACATAGCATCAAAATTATCAAGAGAAACAACACCCATAATAAAAAGAAATATATATTGTATGAGTGCGAAACCACTTTGAATAATGATTGCAATAAGAAAAAAGATACCCAGCGCTCCAATGGTTGGAAAGAATTTTTGAAAACACATTTCAGCACTGTATCCAAAACATTCAAAAATTCCTTTTTCTTCCGATTTAATATATTCCATCAGAGTTGTGTGATAAAAGAAGGAAAGATGCGCTATCAGAAAAAGCAGGAGTGGAATTCCTATGATCGTAATGGATAATATAAATGCAATGATTCCAACTACAATCATTACTGGAATTGCAACTAATATTCCAGCGAGTACAAATTTGAAAAGTTTACTAGCATTTTTGGACAACTCACTATAAATTTCTTTAGCACCAAAGTTAGCTCCGTGGTGTTTTTCATATAATTTGAAATAAATAGGGACGTATGCGTATACATACATTCCCAACACTACCATAGCTATGAGATATAATAATATATATAGAAAAAGAACACCAGTGTTTTCTTCATAAGTATATGGAAGACTAGAGAGTCCTAGAGGTGATCCACTTTGAAATTTTAAGTTAAAGAGATATGTAATTACGGTAAGAGTTACTAAAACAACACCATTAACAGTAAGGTAATTTTTAAAAAAATGCTTTCCATGCGTTTTTAAAAAGTCGAACGTATCTTTAAAAAATTGTCCAAAGTCTCTTGACTTATACAGTTGCAACATGAGCTCTTAATTTTTTATGAATAATATAGGGATAGATTAAATAGTAAAAAGATATTGCACTTAGCGTTATGAGAATAATCCCAACCGAAAGCCAATTGGGCATACTATTGGAATAGCGTGTGACAAAACCTTCTAAAAAGCCAGCGGCAAAGGTAAAAGGAAACGTACTAATTAATATTTTGATGCCGTTTTTGAGACCCATTTTAAAGGAAGCCATACGCGAATAGGTTTTAGGAAAGAGAATGCTTGCGCCTAATAACAATCCGGCAGCACCTTCGATGACGATGGCAAAAATTTCCATTGCACCATGAATCCAGATGCCGCGAACACTTTCCCATAACACACCTTGTTCATGGAAAAAATATTGAAATGAACCTACCATGATGCCGTTGACCATTAACACATAGCCAGTTCCGATACCGCCAAAAACGCCGTATAGAAAGGATTTGATACCAACATATAAGTTATTGAGTGTGATGCCGATAAACATTCCGAAGTTTCCGCCACTTTTATAAATGGCGACAGGATCACCTTTTTCGATATTTTCTAAGGTGGTATTTACATAGCCATCACCAAGAATGAGTCGTACAAACGAATCGTCATACGCCGCAGAAACGGCTCCAATGGTTACAAAAATGCCAAAAATTAGAAATGAATACAATACATAGCGTCTAAATTGATACACAATCAGTGGAACTTCCGTTTTCCAAAAAGAAATAAAACGATTTGTTTTTTCTCTTTTTGTCCTATAAATACGTTGAAAAGCCGCCGATGCGAGTTGATTTAGGTAGCTAATAGTTTTACTCTTAGGGTAATACGTTTGCGCGTACGCCAAATCGTTCATCAACTGAATATACAACGATGAAAGTGTATCGGGATCTTTAAACTGATTATTATAAATGGTTTTTTCAAAATCCAACCATTTTTCTTTATTTTGCTTGATAAATGCAACTTCTCTCATAGATACGCTAAAATAAAACATAAAATGTCAGAGATACAAATTAATACTACTCAAAATGTAAATATCAACTTTACATTAGCCTCTGTTGGCGAACGTGTCGTGGCACATGTTATTGATTTAGTTATCAAATTAGCGTATGCAGGAATTGTCGTATGGATTTTGTCTGGTATGCGCAACGACTCAGGATTTATGGACGATTGGGACGATTGGTCTATCATTTCAGTATATGTTTTACTACTTTTTCCAGCTATATTTTACACCTTAATTTTAGAATCGTTGTTTGAAGGTCAAACCATCGGAAAAAAAGTCATGAAAATTAGAGTGGTAAAAATTGATGGCTATCAAGCTTCGTTTGTCGATTATTTAATTCGTTGGTTTTTTAGAATTATCGATCTCAATATGTTGAGTGGTTTTATAGCATTAATAGCTGTTATTGTGAGTGAAAAAGGGCAACGTTTAGGTGATATGACAGCAGGAACATCGGTAATCTCATTAAAGAATAGGGTACTTATTTCTCATACCATTTTAGAGGAAATCGGCGAAGATTACAAGCCCTTATATCCTTCTGTAATAAGGCTTTCAGATAATGATATGCGAATTATTAAAGAAACATTTTTGATTGCCAAAAGAGGAAAAGACAATGATACACTTAATAAACTAAGGGCAAAAGTAGAACAAGTGATTGAAACAAAATCCGATCAACAAACCATTCCTTTCATTGATATCATTATCAAAGATTATAACTTCTATACCCAAAACATGTAATGATTTACACCCTTGATATTATAGGAACCTTTGCTTTCGCTATTTCTGGAGTTTTGATCGCAATGCAAAAACGCATGGACGCTTTTGGAATTTTTATTATTGCATTTGTTACCGCTGTTGGTGGCGGAACGTTACGCGATGTATTAATTGGGAAAACACCCGTTGGCTGGATGAACGACTTGAATTATGCGTACACAATTGGTTTGGCTGTTATTGTGTCCATCATTTTTAAAAATAAGTTGAATAGACTTCGTACTTCCTTATTTTTATTTGATACCATAGGGTTAGGTGTGTTTACCATTATTGGAGTCGAAATAGGAATCTCGGCAGATTTACATCCTATTATTTGTATTGCTTTGGGCACCATCAGTGCTAGTTTTGGCGGTGTGATTCGTGATATTCTCTGTAATGAAATTCCTGTGATCTTCCGAAAAGAAGTGTATGCTACAGCTTGTATTTTAGGTGGAATTACCTTTTTTGTGTTGCAATATTTTAATTTGAAAGAAGATCTCATCTACATATTTACCGCTGCAATTGTTATTACCATCCGATTGATTGTGGTGAAATTCAAAATACAATTGCCAAGTGTGTATCAAAAATAGAAAAAGACTGTCTAAAAAGTCAAAGTTTCGTCAAACCGAATCAAGTTCAGAATGACGTTTTTTAAGCTTTTTAGACAGCCTCTTATAAAGTATTTAAAAACTATTTTTCTTAGAAAATAGAATATCCTAAAGTAAATGAAATTTGATTGAGTTTTACACTAGCTTGTGTTGATCGTTCCAAAAGTTCTCTATTTGGTAAATATCTTACCTCAATAGAATAATGATCATAACTATATCCTATTCCAATCGCCGTACCTGCGGAAGTTCTGAAATTATTTTGAGGGAGTACAACATTTCCTCCTGTTTCTGTTGTTAACGGAATATCAATCAAAATGGCACCGCTCAAGAATATTTTAGAGTCGTTATTTAGGAATATAGAATGACGAAATCCGATTGGAACTTGAATAGCACTGTATTCTACGGAAAATCTTCTTTCGACCATTAAATCAAAAAAACTACCTTCTCCTTTATAAGAACTGTAATGAGGAGCAATAAATAAAGACCACGCATTTTTATTAAAAGGTAATACATATTCAAGTTCTACACCAACTGTTGGAGACCATTCTGCTTCAGTATTAATTCCACTTCTTGTCAAAACTGGCAATTCTAGTTCAGTATCTGAACTACTATTGTACAACCCTCCAAACACGCGTCCATGAAATGTTCCTTTTTTAGCTTTGTTGTATTGCGTGGTAGTTTCTCCTTTACATTCGTTGTATTTCATAAAGAATGAAGTTAAATCTCTTGTTGTATAATCAACTTTTAAAATAGACTTTTCTGAAATGTCGTCACAGGCAAATTCAGTGAGCAATTGCTGTTGGTATCTTTTGTTGTATAAAATAGCACGATTTTCATTGGTATACACTTTATACACAAGTGAAGTAATATCACCGTCATTTTTTTTGTAATAGAAAGCTTTTATATTCCCATCAACATACGTGTATAGGGTAGTTTCTCCTTCAATTAATACTTTTAACATTAGTGTTTTCTCTGTAAGTTTAGGTCTTCTTTCATAGGAAAGTCTTCCCAAAGAACGATCCGATTCATCAAGTTGAACGGTATGCTTTTCAAATTTATATGCGTTATCAATGACTACGGATTTTAAATTTGTCATAGGCAATACCATTACATCCCCATCTAGCGTAAGTTTGTAATCGAATTTTGAAGGGTTACTTTCCCAACCTTCATTTTTGATAAAACAGTCTGTTTTTTGACCATTTTCAGTAACGAAATGTCCTTTTTCATAATTTACTTGAGCAAAAATTCCTGAAGTTGTCATCAAGAAGAATAGGAGCATGCAATAATAGTTTTTCATAATTTTTTAGTTGAAATTTATCGATCGCGAATTTAGTGAAACGAAAATCAATACTAACTATAAAATGTATAAGCGTTGAATTTTTTGTGTAAGCGTTGATTTTTGAAAATTTTAAACATTAATGTCTGATAAAACCTTTCCTATTCTTGTGAAAACCTTGCTATGAAAGAGATTTTAAGACATTTTTATGAAGTCACTTGCTTTTGTCAATGGCTAGGATAAAGGAAATTATTTGGTAAGTATAAAAAATGTGATTATAAACTTATTTTTCAGGTAGTCACTATTTAATCTATATTCTATGATCTAACAGCGCAGCGGTCTTTTTGTCTTTTGTTAGACAGCAGTGAATCTTACTCCAACACTTCCACACGACGAATCATAATTTCTTTCTTTGGCCATTCACCTTTATCCGTTTCCTGATTGGCAATTTGGTCTACAACATCCATGCCTACAATGACTTTTCCAAAAGCAGTATATTCCTTATTCAAATGATGTGTACCACCTTGTTTTTGAACAATAAAAAACTCAAAAGGCGAAGCATATTTGTAAGCACGATCAATGTCGCCACTTGGCATAGAAATTACACCACGATCGTGTTTAAAGCCTTTTTTTGTGTCTGGCGGAAGTAAATAGGATCCAATACTTTCTCGTTTTTTTGCAATATTCCAACCGTCCGAATTTCCACCTTGAATTATAAAATCTTTCACCACACGATGGAACTGTGTGCCTTCAAAATAATTACGCTTGGCAAGCATGATAAAATTTGCTCTGTGATAGGGAGTTTCATTATAAAGTTCAAGATCAATGTTTCCAAAATCGGTTACAATACGGACTTTTTGCTCTGTGTTTTCTGCTCCATAAGCAATCATAAAATCCAACACATTCTCACTGGTGATCTTTTTATATTTTTCCTTTTTCTTTTCTTTTTTCTTGACAGTTTTTGGAGTTGTGGATGTTTCCTTTTTTTGAGACGTATCTAAACTAGGTGTAGAAGTTTTAGTATCTTCGCAACCTAAAAAAGTGCATACAACAAGTAGGACATAGTAAATCTTTTTCATAAATGAATTTTGATAACTTTAAAAAAATCCTTCCAAAAATAGCAAAAATCCCGCTTCCAGGCGTTTCTTCTCAACTGAAAATGGCACCAGCCATGCGTCAAAAGGAATTGGAGAAAATGGCAGAGCGTATGAAAAACGCTCGAAAATCGGCAGTCATGGCACTATTTTACCCAAATTCAAACCATGAAACTACACTTGTATTAATTTTGCGTAAAACGTATAAAGGTGTACATTCCAATCAAGTTGGATTTCCCGGTGGGCAAGTGGATCCAGAAGATGTCAATTTTAGAGCAACCGCATTGCGTGAAACCGAAGAAGAAGTTGGTATACATCGCACAAGTGTTGAAATCATCCGTGAAATAACGTCCACATATATTCCACCAAGCAACTTTACTGTAAAACCGTTTATTGGTATTGTTCATGAAACGCCCATATTTATTCCGCAACCATCAGAAGTGGAATCTATCATAGAAGTTTCGCTGAAAGATTTACTAGCAGAAGCAGCCATTATAGAAAAGAATTTGACAACTTCGTATGCTACAACTATAAATATACCAGCGTTTTACCTGAACGAATATGTAGTTTGGGGAGCTACGGCAATGATGTTGAGCGAAGTTAAAGACATTATTTCCGCAGCCATTTCAAATTAGTTTTTGTAAATTTGTAATTCGCTCAAAATTAAACATACATGGGATTATTCAAAAGAAATCCTTTCGGACATATACTTTTTTTAAAAAAATGGCTCATCAGAATTGCGGGAACGCTTACGCATAGACGGTATCGTGGTTTTAATGAATTACAAATTGATGGTTCTGAAATACTGAAAGCATTACCAGAAACGAATGTATTATTTGTTTCCAATCACCAAACTTATTTTGCAGATGTTGTGGCTATGTTTCACGTGTTTAACGCGAGTTTAAGCGGACGAGGCGATTCTATTAAAAACGTAGGTTATTTGTGGAATCCTAAGCTAAACATTTACTATGTAGCGGCAAAGGAAACCATGAAATCTGGATTGTTGCCTAAAATATTGGCCTATGCAGGTTCTATTAGTATTGAACGTACGTGGAGAGCGAATGGCGAAGACGTAAACCGACAGGTGAAAATGAGCGATATTTCTAATATCGGAATTGCACTAAACGATGGTTGGGTAATTACTTTTCCACAAGGAACTACACGACCTTGGAAACCTATCCGAAAAGGAACAGCGCATATTATAAAACGTTATAAACCGATTGTAGTTCCTATTGTTATTGACGGATTTAGACGTTCGTTTGATCGAAAAGGACTTCGGATCAAAAAGAAAGGAATTTTGCAGTCTATGGAAATCAAAGAACCTTTGGAAATTGATTATGACAATGAAACCGTGGATGAAATCATAGAAAAATTAGAATATGCTATTGAGCAACATCCATCATTTTTAAAAGTAATTCCACAAGAAGAACTTGAAGCGATGGAAAAACTCAATGAAAAGCGCAAATGGGAATACTAATTCCTGTTAAAAATAGACACAAAAAAAGGACGATACTAATTATATAGTACGTCCTTTTTTTGTGTGTTATCCGAATTAATCTTCTGTAGTAGTTTCTTCGTCTTTTGGAATTTCTATTGTATTTGTTGTAGTAGCAATCATATTTCCTACTTTATAAAATACATTATAAATCAATTGAAGAATTCCGCCATTTCCGACAGTATACATTTGCGAACTTTCCATTGTGAAAGTTTTTGCAGCAATTTCTTTTTGGAATGTTTTTGTTGACTGATGTGCACTTACAGAAATGCTAAATGTAAGAAGCATGAGTATAAAGAATATTTTTTTCATGATGTTGTTAATTTTAGATGGTATGGTTTTATGATTTATATTGTTTTAGTTCTTTATAGTTATGCTTCAATCTTTTGGTTAGCAAACCGTAAAGTACATAATAAATTCCGTAAAATAATAATACAATAGCGCAAGTTAGAAAAATGGTAACCACTGCGAGTAGTAAATATTGCGTAAGGTTTGCTTCTGCTGAAAACTTTTCCATACCACCAGTTCCTTCAATATAACCAGTTGGAACGGCAATACAAACGCTAAATGCTATCACACTCAAACTATATATTACATAATGTTTTACGGTTTTACGTGTGGTAATAATATTTTGCATTAAATCTTTAATGGAACTCGTAGCAGAAATCTTTTTATAATTCATGTAAAACTTATAAATAAAATAAAATACAACAGCCGTTGACGCATAACAAAACCAATTCAGCCAAACAGGCATTGTGGAATCGCTCAATAAATCGGGTTGTATTAATAGAACAAGTAATACAATGGCTACACCTAGTCCAAGTTCAAATAAACTGACATAAAAAATCCATTTCACCAAAGAAGATGATTTCTTATGAGCCATTTTGTCAATATCGTTGTAGGATAGCTGAGGCTGATTCGCCTCTTGCTTTTTCCAATCTTTTTTTAATAAATCTAATTCTTCCATGGGTTATGGATTTAAAATTTTTTTCAATTTGGTCTTAATTCTGTTCATTTTCACACGTGCATTTACTTCGGTAATACCAATTGTTTCGGCTATTTCTTTATAATTTTTATCTTCTAAGTATAAAAAAATCAATGCTTTTTCAATATCTGATAATTGCTTGATCGCTTCATACATAATTTTTAACTGCTCTTCTTCAGTATCATCATAATCTTCTGATGTTATTTTAAAAACAACGGTTTCATAGTCTTGTGTTTTTACAGTACGCTTGGATTTTCGGTATAACGTAATAGCAGTATTCAATGCTACTCGGTACATCCAAGTACTGAACTTAGAATCGCCTCTGAATTTCGGATATGCTTTCCATAACTGTATGGTGATCTCCTGAAAAAGATCGTTGTGCTGATCTTTGCCAGAAGTATAAATTCTACATACTTTATGAACGATATTTTGATTGCGTTCAAGTTCGGTTACAAAATTATGTTCAAGGTTTGTGCTCAATTTTTGATGGTTATTTGCTTATTGGTGTTCGTTAGCACAAATATGTTACATATTTTTTAAAAAACTTTTAGAAAGGCGTATTTTTGTAGCAGATACTTTTAAGAGCTAAAGTATAAAGGAACATTTTTTATGAATATACCAAGAACGAGTTTTCCAAGAGTTGTCATTATAGGCGGCGGATTTGCAGGAATTTCATTAGCGAAACAATTAGGAAAACAAGAAGTGCAAGCCGTATTGATTGACAAACACAACTATCATACGTTTCAACCTTTATTATATCAAGTTTCTACAGGCGGATTGGAACCCGATTCCATTGCATATCCTATTCGTAAAATTGTAAAAGATTATCCAAATTTTTATTTTCGTTTGACAAATGTAGATGCTATTGATACTGAAAATAAAAGCATATCTACAGCTATTGGCGACTTAAGCTACGATCAATTAATCATCGCAACGGGTTCTAACACTAATTTTTTTGGTAATAGTGAAATTGAAAAGCACAGCATGGCAATGAAAACGATTCCACAATCGTTGAATCTTCGAAGTTTGATTCTTGAAAATTTTGAACAAGCTATTTTAAAATCAGATTTAGAAGAACGAAATGCACTGATGAATTTTGTGATTGTTGGAGCAGGACCAACTGGAGTTGAATTGGCAGGCGCTTTGGCTGAAATAAAAAAAGGAATTCTTCCGAAAGATTATCCCGATTTAGACATTCGTCAGATGAAAATTAACTTGATACAAAGTTCCTCACGAATATTGCCTGCAATGAGCGAGATCGCTTCTGAGAAAGCAGAAGATTATCTGCAAGGACTTGGCGTTGATGTTTGGAAAGACTTGCGTGTTACGAATTATGATGGCGATTTAGCAAGTACTAACGGAAAGGTTAACTTTAGAGCAGCAACATTAATTTGGTCTGCAGGTGTAAAAGGTGCCACAATTGCAGGTTTGGACAGTGAAGAATTTATCACCAAAGGAAACAGAATTATTGTCAATGAATTTAATCAAGTAAAAGGATTTGATGATATCTTCGCGCTTGGCGATATTGCTGCGATGCAAAGTGAAGCGTATCCTTTTGGACATCCAATGATGGCGCAACCTGCCATTCAGCAAGGAAAACAGTTGGGGAAAAACTTAGTCCGTAAACTGAATGGTAAAGCAATGAAACCTTTCAAGTATCACGATAAAGGTTCTATGGCAACCGTTGGAAGAAACAAAGCAGTTGTCGATTTGCCAAGATTCAAATTTCAAGGTGTATTTGCTTGGTTTGTATGGATGTTTGTCCATCTATTTTTCCTCATCGGATTCCGAAATCGAATGGTAGTTTTTATCAATTGGGTGTACAATTACGTTCGTTTTGACAGAGAAGCACGCTTAATCATTAGACCTTATAAGAGTACACGGAAATCTTAAGCGGTAACATTTTTAGGTTCTTTCTCGGAATGTTGTAATGATAAAATTCCAGTAATAATACAGAGTTGTGAAAAACCATAGAAGAGCATGATAAAAATGTCCTTATAAGGAATCGCTTTGTGAAATGCGTGCAATCCAATAATAACTTGTGTAAAGGTAAAAAAAATCGATCCGGCTAATACCAATCGGTAACTTTTAGTATTTACATTTTTGTAGCGTAAAAAAGCAATCTTCATAAAATTCAATACAGTTGCCATATAAATCATCACCGGAATCAACAAATTATTCAATCCGTCATACATTAAATAAATTAGCGAAAGTGCTATTAACATCGAGACGGCTAAAAAAGGAATCAATCGGTCAATATCGTATATGGTTTGTCTGTAAAAATAAAAGGAATAGAGTAGCAGTGCAATTAAAAATAAGAGCAAGCCAATAATAAAGGAGTAATACGGTGTATCTTCTAATAAAATAACATCACCAGCACATAAAAACGACAACGCTAAAAGTATCGTTACTCTATGAAGTAGCAATATATTTCTGCTATTTACATAGAAAAAAACACCTAAAATGATGGTGATTAATGGCTTCGTATACAATCTGAAATCATAAAACTCCTTAGCATTATTAAAATAAATATCTAAAGAGAGATTCAATAAAAATAAGAAGATAAATACCTTAAAAAATTTCATATTTCGTAATGCTCACTATGAAAACATTGCAATATAGTAAAAAAAAGATTACATTTTTTGTTTCTTATAGCTTTTAAGAATTCCTAAAACAATTAAAAATTGAGCAATAGCATAGGTTGTCATAATACAGACGTTTGAAAAAGGAAGTGTAGTATAAAATTTATTGGCAGCTAATAAACTATCTGAAACCATAAAAAATACTGCACCAATAAAAACAAACAAATATCCACGATTAATTACAATTCCTTTTCGTATAAAAGCCGTTGTTGCCATTACTAAAATAACTGTCATGTAGACTAATACAGGAATAAGCAAATCTCCCAAACCATCTTTTATTAGGAAAAACAACCCTGTAGCGTATAACAATAGAAAGGCTATAAATGGCATACTATTTTTTTTACTATTTCTATCTCGTAGAAAAACCAAAATATACATAATATGTGCCAATAAGAAGGATACTAATCCAGCTATAAAAAAATGCTCTGAGTTTGATACAAACATCAACAAAACATCTCCCAATAAAGAAAATAACAATGCCATTATTGTTACAGATTTTATAAAGATATTCAAGTGATCAGAATTGAATATAAAAAACAATAGTAAAGTAATTACAATTGCTGGTTTTGTAAAATAATGCCAATATGTATAACTTTCAAAACTTCCAAAAATGAGTTCTAGTACTACAATAATTGTAAAAATGATTGTAAAATTTTTTATTTTCATGAAGATAGATTTATGAATGCTTCTTTTTGAAAAAGTAATTAAAAACTATGAGAACTAGGCATGGAATACCTATATAAAAAACTTCATTATGTATCACACGCCAACCCCATTTACTAAAAAAGTTTGCTGCGCCCAACGGAGAAACCAATATAGGTCGCCATGAAAAGAAGTAACGACTATTCTCAAACGGAATAAAAAAGCCAACGCCTCTTCCGCCATTGGTAATTGCATCCAGAAAGCTATGTGACAAAGTCGCTATGAAAAATGTAAAAAATAAAATGATACCTACTTTCGAAAAATAGTTCACTTTCGTGTAAAAAATAGCGCGGACGCTCAATGCTAAGATAAAGGCAAACAAAATACTGTGCGAAAACCCACGATGTCCCAACGGATGCATATACGAATAGCCAAAATTGAACATAATGACATCTGCATCAGGAATGACGGCGCAAAATATTAATAACAAGGAAAGTTTTACGGGATTCAATTGTATATTAGAAACTTTTCCGATCGTATATGCAGCGACTGCATGCCCAAAAATTGATGCCATTAGTTGGAATTAGAATATTCATCTAACAATGCTTTTTCTTGCGTTGTCAAACTTTCGACACCTTTGTCGTTTATTTTTTCCAAGATACGATCAATTCTGTCTTGTTTGGCTTTTCGCTTCGCGTTAAATTCATCATCTATCGTTTGATAAGACTCTTTTGAACTTGGTAAAAATGTAGTTGTTCCTTTATTTGAACGTACAATAGCGTACACAATGACAACCAGCACAGCAATGACAGCGTATAACATAAATGCGTTTACTTATGAGTTGATAATTTAATCTCAATAGAATTCAAAACTACGATTTTTCTATTTTTTATGCAATCAGATTAAAAGTATTAAAATTTAGTTCAACTAATGATTTTGAGTTCACTTTACTGGTTTCTCAAAATTGAGTTTCATTAATACAATTCAGCCTACAATTTTGACAATTGAGCATTTTCTTTTTTCTAAATCTTTCAATTCGCAGGAAATTTGTCCCATCATCAATCAACACTTCGACTCAGCTCAGTGTAAAAAACATAAAATAACATCCCATGAAAAACATATTTGTAGTATTCTTTTTGTGTATACAAAGCATCATATTTGCACAATCAACCGTTTCAGGAATTGTCACCGATCAAGCGAATGAACCTATTTTTGGCGCAAATGTATACTTAAAAGGAACTTTTGACGGCGCATCAACAGACGAAAAAGGCGCGTTCAACTTTACCACTGAAGAAACAGGATCACAAATTTTAGTGATTTCTTTTCTATCGTTTGAATCCAAAGAACTCACCTTAGAGGTCACTCAAATGCAAAACCTAAGGATAAAACTTCGCGAAAATGTAGATGCGTTAAACGCTGTAATTTTAAGTGCAGGATCGTTCGAAGCTGGCGAAAATGCAAAAGTAACTGCCTTAAAACCATTAGACATTGTCACAACCGCAAGCGCATTGGGCGATTTTGTAGGCGCATTGCAAACCTTGCCAGGCACAAGTACGGTTGCGGAAGACGGACGCTTATTTGTGCGTGGTGGACGCGCCGAAGAAACGCAAATTTTTATTGATGGAATTCGTGTATTTACGCCGTATAGCAATACGACCAACAATATTCCTGCACGAGGACGTTATTCACCATTTCTATTTAAAGGAATTACGTTTTCCACAGGTGGTTATTCTGCGGAATATGGGCAAGCATTATCGGGCGTTTTAGAATTGAATACGATTAACGAACCCGATCAAGAGAAAACGGATATTTCCATCATGACCGTTGGTGGTGGTCTGGGACATACCGAAAAGTGGGAAAAAGGTTCTGTAAGCGTGAATGCTTCCTATATCAATTTGGCGCCGTATTTAGCATTATTTCCAGATCGTAACGAGTGGAAAAAGCCGTTTCAAGGCGCACAAGGCGAAAGCGTATTTCGTCATCATTTTACGAATGGAACGTTGAAATTTTACACTGCATTTGATATTACAAATTTTGAACTCGATCAGGAAAGTATCAATTTTGAGGAGTTGGTTCGATTCAAATTAGACAATAAAAATCTATACATGAATGGTTCGTACAAAGGGACTTTTGGCGAAAATTGGGCAATTGCTTCCGGATTGAGTTATACGCGTGATGATTCTAAAATCAGAATAATTGATGATCGAATTAGCAGCATAGAAAATTCATTTCACTTTAAAACCAAATTGAAGAAAAACTTTAACAACAGAATTAAATTGAGTTTTGGAGCAGAATATTTCACGACAGATTTTGATGAAGATTTTGAAAATCCAGCGGTTTCAAAAATTGAATACGGTTTTAAAAATAATCTCATTGGCGCTTTCGCGGAAACGGACATATTTTTCTCTAAAAACTTTGCGTTAAAAGCAGGCGTTCGATTGGATCATGCAACCATAATGAAAGAAACGACCATTTCACCACGACTTTCGGTGGCGTACAAAACCTCTGAGAAAGATCAGGTGTCGTTTGCTTTTGGACAGTTTTATCAAAATCCGAACAATAATTATTTAAAGTTTTATGACAATTTTAAACCAGAAAATGCCACGCATTACATTCTAAATTATCAATATGTACATGAAGGCAAGACCTTTCGCGCGGAAGCGTATCACAAAAAATACAACGATTTAGTGACGTTTTCAGGCGATTTTGTGCAACCAGATGCAACATTTGGAAATGACGGATTTGGACATGCCACGGGATTAGATTTGTTTTGGAGAGATAATAAAACGATCAAAAATGTAGATTATTGGATTTCGTATTCGTACTTAGATACGTCGCGAAAGTTTGAAAATTATCCGCAAGAAGCCATGCCAAATTTTGCAACGAAGCATAATTTTTCATTAGTCACAAAACATTGGATTGACAACTTAAAAAGTCAGATTGGATTTAGTTACAACTATTCTTCTGGACGACCGTACACAAACCCGAACACCACAGGTTTTTTAGCTGAAAAAACGAAAGATTACCATAGTTTAAGCGTGAATTGGGCATATTTACTATCGCCACAAAAGATATTATATTTCTCGGTTTCAAACGCGTTAGGCGTCAGAAATGTATTTGGGTACGAATATGCAAATCAGGCAGATATAAACGGAAACTTTCAGCGAATGACGCGACGTCCTGCGGCAGATCAGTTTTTCTTTGTCGGTTTCTTTTGGACCATTAGTGATGATAAAAAGAGCAATCAGTTGGATACGTTGTAGTGTTAGTAGTGAGTTTTGAGATGTTAGTATTGAGGTATTAGCATCTTGCATAGCTTGATGTGACAAATGACTTAGCCACGAATGCACAAATGTTTTTTAGCTTGTTTGTAGGTACGTGTTGTGAAACTCGTGATAGCTTAGATGTTTTTAATTCAGAATTTACTTAGCCACAACGAAAATCAAGCTTAGTTTGATGTTTGATTCTTCTTTGTAATAGCTACTAATCCACTATTTTTGGATCATACGGAATGCCTAAGAATCCTGTTTTCAATGTAATTTCAAACTCTTTTCTTCCTTGAATTATTATATATTCATTAGTATTTATAGATATTCCTTCAACTTCATCTTTATAAACTTTACCTGAAATTCTGCCGTGAACGACGTGTTTGTTTTCATAATGATTAATCGAAGGAATTGTATCTATTCGGTCATTATATTTGTGTATATTATGAGTAATCACGAAATTTTTAGTTAATGTTTCGGTTTCAGAGATTCTGTTTATTTTTAGTGCAATAGTTGTTACTAAACTTGAAGTAAACCCAAAACATAGATAACTCATAATTCCTATGTAAAAAATACTTTCGATTTTCGATCCTATAGAACTTCCAAACTCCGATTTGTCGAATATGATAAAGTAAGTGATCACGACAGATAGTATGATGGAGATCGGTAAAAGCGATTGTTCTAAATCAGTAATATCACTTTTTAAATAATGCTCAGATTCATTTGGAAAGAGATAAAAAATACATAAAAATGATGTTGCTAAAAATATAATTGCGACTGTATTTCGGTTGCGTCTTTTCATATAATTATTAAAATTAATAAAGAATACTTCTTTCGTGTGCGAGTTATTTGCTGACTTTATTCAGCTAGTATCATTTTTTTATAATTCGAATTAAAATTAAAAAGAAAGCTACCACTGCTGAAAACCAAGCGGTATTATAGACTCCAGAATAAAAATCATCAATTGGGATAAATCCACCAAATTGTGTTCCTAAAATAATACAAATTAAGAATATTCGGAGGAACGTTTTGAATATACCTGGTTTTGTAAGCATTTCATAAAATGCAATTAGTGTTACAAATATAAATAAACTATCTGCATGAAACGTTCTGCAAATTAGCGCGTCCAATTCTGGATTTTCTTTTCCCCACGCAACAAAGTCATAATAACTCATCAATGATAAAATCAGTTGAATTAGGATGATAATTATTGAGAAAAGAGGTTGGTACAGTTTCACGTTTTATTTTTTATAGGACACATATTTTAATATTCATCATCGATCGTTTTATCAAGCCAATCAATAAAGTTATTCTAAGTATAATTTGGGTCAGATTCAATGTCATTTGTATTCTGGTAAAAAATAACATAAAGATGACAACTAAGCAAAGTACAATCTCGCGAAAGCGAAAATATCAAATTAATATTCCAAATACATCACATCATTAGGATTGGAACGCGTTTCAGAAAGTACAAAGTCATAGTAACCAACAACCTTGAAGTTGTTTTTTGTGTAGAAATTAATCGCACGTTTATTTTCAATCCAAACGTAGAGCCATATTCCGTGTTGTTGTTGTGTTTTTGAAAAGTCGACAACATGCTGAAATAATGTAGAACCTAAATCTTGACCGTGAAATTCTTTTCGTAAATACAGTCGATCTAACTTGGTAATCTGTTGTGATTCAACGTTTTCATTAGGCATATTCAATAGAATTTTGGAATAACCAGCCAATTTGTTTTCAACATATAATAAATAAAAGTGAATGTTTGGATTGCGCAATTCTTCCGCCAAGGAATTTCTATCAAAAGCTTTATTAATAAATGCTTCTATGTCACTTTTAGGTGTATTGATAAGGTAGGTTTCTAAAAAGGTTTCGCTACCTATTTGGGCAATTAGGTCAATAGCATCAACAGAAGCTTTTCGTATTTGAATCATTTTGCTCATTCATATTTTAATTCATATCAAAAGTAAGCTAAAAAATAAATTTTAAAAACAGCATCGCGGTTTTAAAAGTACGCAATACTACGCGCTTTTTAAATCACGATGTAGTACGCTTATTCTATTTATAATATTAAAATACCTTTATAGAGATTAATTAGTTTAACCATAAAAATTAAAATCATGGGAAATACCTCCATACACCAACATCATGAAGTTGTAGAAAATCTAAAAACCTTACTAGCTGGAAATCCAGGGATGGAATTAGCATTACTAACTTCTTTAAACCTTGCAAATGCTGCTGCAAAAACAAGTTTGAACGCAGATTTATATGCTGCTATGAATGACGAGTTTAACGGAAATGCTTGGCCAACAACCATTGAACATTATTATGATTATTTAGACATGTATGTGCGTTTGGTACCAGATGAAAGCAGCGATCCAAACTATCCAAATGCTTGGAAAAGCACCGATTCATCCAACGGTTACAATCAAAAAGTATACGATTTACTATGCCAATTCTATTGGTTGGTTGACCAAAAAGTACCAGATACAAACGTAAGTATGCAAAGCTTTCCAAAGTTTGCTGATTGGTTGGTAGAATTTGCTGTGGCATGGGGAAGTTTCTTAGATACTACCGAATCGCTTACCAAAGAAAGCCTGTATTCATTCAAACACAACCCTATGTATAACTATCCGTTGTATGCGGGCAATGCGTCAACTTGGACAACATTTAATGAGTTCTTTTATAGAGAATTTAATCATGCAGATGCAACTACGGGAATTTCACCGTTACGTCCAATTGCAGCACCAGATGACAATACAACGATTGCAGCACCAGCAGACTGTACATTTAAAGAAAATTATCCAATTGATGCTGAAGGAAATGTGTTAGGTCCGGATGGAAAGAAAACAACAGCTCGATTAAAGCATACACACGCTATAGGCACGGTTTCAGAATTATTAGATGGTAGTGAATATGCCAGTGACTTTTACGGTGGAACCTTTGTACATTACTTCTTAGGGCCGTACGATTATCACCGTTTCCACACGCCAGTTCATGGAAAGGTATTAGAGATTAAAGATATTCATGGAAAAGTGTTCTTAAATGTAAATATGGTTGATGGTCAGTGGGATGCTCCCGATGGTGCAGGCGATGGATACGAATTTAATCAAGCACGTGGTTTGGTGATTGTTGATGCAGGTCCAGAAGTTGGAAAAGTAGCAATTCTTCCTATTGGAATGGCACAAGTTTCTGGTGTAATGATGTACACCGATAAAATACAAATTGGTCAAGAAGTTGTAAAAGGTCAAGAATTTGGGAAATTCAGATTTGGTGGTTCGGATATCATTATGTTATTTGAAAAGCCACAAAAGGATTTGTACATGTTCAAGAGAGATCCAGGACATATTCCAATTCACTTCCAATATGGACAAACTGCAATTTATGTACAATAAGTTATAGACTTTAGCCTCGTTATAAAGTCGTAAACGCTGCAAATACTGTAATTTAGGTATTTGTGGCGTTATATTTATATAGTATTTAATAGCATGCTATTAAACATTCTAAAATTTAAAACAAATAATTAATGTTTTACTATTTTTTTTGTGACTATGGTTCCTTTAAAATTAACTTTCAAGAAATACATTCCAGCTGTTAAACTGGAAAGATCTAGTGTTAATTCATCAGCATAATCTGTATTTTTCTTTTGGAATACAGCTTGTCCATTGATATTGACTAATTCTAAATCAGTAATACTATTTGAAGCTTTATTTTTAATCGTAATACTATCACTAGTAGGATTTGGGTAAATTATAAAGTTGGCTTCAGTTTTATCTTCAATACTAAGTAAACTATTAAATGAAGGAATGCTTAGTGAGTATATATCAGAATGATTTCCAACTCCAATAATTTTTCCATCTAATATTGAAAACTCAGATGCATTTGGAGAAATAGTATTGTTTTCAGCTAGATCAATCCAAGTATTACCGCCATCGTTTGTATATAGAACTTGATTCCCTAGTATATTAAATATTGATGATTCACTTAGAAATAAAAATTTAAAGCTATTAGGCATATTAGTAAAAGGAGCCCAAGATATACCGCCATCAGTGGTTTTGAAGACTCCTGCACTTGTAGAGTTAACAAAACCGATTGCATCAGTTAAAAATTGTATTTGTCTATATCCTTGATTTTGTTGTGGTTCCGTTATTTCATTCCAAGTAATTCCTCCATCAACTGTTTTATAAATACGTTGACCAATAGCATATCCGACAGTATCTGATGGAAAATAAAAATCTGTTATATCAAAAGAATCATAACTATTCCAATTGGCTCCATTATCTAAAGTATTATAGATTTCATTACCACCAAGTGTATAAGCATTGGCATTTCTCATCCAACATGCAGCGCTTGCTAAATTGCCTATAGGAGTTCTAGTTTGCCAAGTAACACCAAAATCATTCGTTAAAAAATATTGCCCAGAAGTAGATGATGATCTATTTACAATGCCATTACCATCGGGTAATAAATGAACGGCGTTATAACTTAAAGAACCAGATGTAAAAGACTTAGTTCGTGTCCAAGAAATACCACCATCTGTTGTAGTGAAAATTAAATTATTATTGTTAGCAGTTGAATTACGTCCAACGACAACTCCATTTAGATTATTTGCAAAATCTATAGCTATCAAGTTAGATGGTCTTACGCCTTCATCTGTTAAATTCCAGCTTTGACCATTATTAGTAGAGTTATAGCTAACAGCTTCTCCAGCTACTAATACATTAGTGCCAGAAAAATCTATAGTAAGTAAGTTTTTATTTGAATTTAAAAATTCTTCAGTCCAATTGATTCCATTGTCTGTAGATTTTATAATAAGACCATTTGAACCACAAACAACTAATGTATTATTGATATTGCGAATTTCATATAAACTTTGTCCAGTTTGGTAGTTAGAATCGATCCATGTAACACCTCCATCAGTGGTATATTTTAAATCTTGATTATTTCCTACAACAACACCATTCATGTCATCATAAAAGAAAATGTCTAACCAGTTTGCAGTACCTATTGTTGCAGCTGTCCATGTATTACCTCCATCAATTGTTTTCAATATTTTACTAGATAAACCAGAAGCAAAACCTACGTTTTCATTTATAAAATAAACACTATTAAGGCCACTTGAACTAGAATTACTCAAAGTAGAATTTTGGTTAATCCAAGTCATTCCTCCATCTATTGTTTTAGCAATTTTTCCATTATTACCAACACCATAACCAACTAAATCATTTACAAAATTAAATTTATAGATATGAAAAGATAAATTTTGTGCTAAAGAAATGTTTTTAAACCCATCATTAGTATAATAAACGCTTAAGTTGGTAGAAACAAGACCATTATTTTCATCAAACATATGCAAGTCCCAAGTAGAATCACTAGTAGTAAATGGTCTTTCCCAGGTATCTCCATGATCTGTGGTTTTTAAAATATCATTACTATTACTTTTTTGAAGTAAATAATAAGTGTTATTATTTATAGCTTCAATGTCTGTTACATCTTTATTGTTTTTTAAAGGAGTAAGTAAGTCCCAATTTTGAGAAAATGCCAAAAAGGGAATGATCAGAAATGTTAAAAATAATCTCATTTGTTTTTATATGATTTAGAAAAGCACACACAACAGTAATAACTATACAGAATTGTATATTTATGTATTAAAAAAATAATTTGTTGTAATGATTTTGTTTGCGGGGAAATAAGCTTTCAAATATACATATTTTTTACAGATCAAGAACTAAACCTAATACTATTTTCAGGAAATTTTAGGATGAAAATTATTTTTAGAAAGATCAATACTCAATTTATGCAAAGTAAAATATAGACTTTTGCCTCGTTATAAAGTCACAAACGCTGCAACTATCTTACGTTGAGTAGTTGTGGCGTTTATTTGTTTTTTTATAGGATTACAAAAATTTATGCATCACAAAGTTTTCATACGTATTTGTTTCCATCGGGAAATCAATATTTCCGATGACTACATACCCTTGTCGCTTATAAAATGCAATGGCGCGTTTATTTTCAATATACACTTCCAAGTTAAATTCTGTATGCCCTTTTTTTTCAAGAGTTTCTTCAGCGGTTTCCAACAATTTATAGCCAATTCCTTGTCCGTAAAAACGTTCCAATACATATAATTTACTCAGTTCAGGAATTGTTTTTTTGCGAATAGGACAGGTACTTTCATATATTATTTCAGCAACACCAATAGGATTTCCACGATAATAGGCGATTATGAATTGATCGGGATTTGTTTGAATGATGGTTGAAATATGTTCAGGTGAGAATCGTTTGGTAATAAAATTTGCAAACTCAAACGTAACGCCATCAACGGCATAGGTTTGAATATATACCGTTTTTAATAATACTGAAATTCGAAGCGCGTCGGAACGCTTGGCTTTTTCAAAAGAAAGTTCGTTCATAGTTGGTTAATTATCTGTAAACAACGGAATAGTGAACCTTTTATTTTTAAAGATAATCGTTAAGCCATAAAATCTTCGTGATTTCCAGAAATTTGGTCAATTTCGTCTATCCTTTTTTGACGCTTAAAATCATTTTTGGAGGAAAAGTGTAGTATTAAAATAATCAATGATAAGACATCTATACCAAGTATGATCCCATTTAAATTTATAGTGATTGACATATTGAGACCGTATGAAAAGCTGAAATAAAAAGCTGCTGAAGTAAAAGAAAATGTGATCAGAATGTACCAAATAAACAGGGCAGTCCAAGCCGCTTTTTTTCCTAAAACTAGAAAATAGTTTGCAACTACCATAAATAATATTATAAATACAAAAGGCCAAGCCTTAGGAAGTGAAGTACCTACCAAATAGGTAACATAAAGCGTTTGCAATATGTTATATATCGTAATTATTTGGACTGTGGTAGAAATATTTTTCATGAGAAATTTTTAATTATTATTATGATAATGGTTTGATGCATCTACTATAATTTTTTTCTGGATTTAAAATTAAAAATTTCAATTCGTAAATCACTCAAATTTATAAATTCAACAGTATCCATATGAATTGCATAGCCACAAACATTTTGAATAATATAAATTGCATTTTCAAAGTCAAATAGACTATGTACCTGACCATGTTCACCAGATAAGGAATCGAAAATGCAAGTATCTGCATCATAAAATGTACTCGCCAAATTTGGATATACGTCTTTACTGTAGATAGCAAAAAATACTTCTAAAGAATCTTTTTGAAAAGAAAGAAATATATCTGTTGTGGCATCAATACGTTCATCATAAACTTCTTCCTTTATAATAATGGAAACTTTCCAAGAAGAACTTTCAAAGTGTTTCCACAAATCTTTTAGTTTCTGAGTGTCGGAAGAAACTGCATTACAAGAAATGCATAATAATAGATAGATGATGCTTAGTTTTCGTAACAATAGTGGAATAGTTTTTATTTGCTAATGGGGCATTCAAATATACATTTTTGAGCATAATCATGAAGAACTTCATTTGAAAATTTATCTTTGATACAATCAAATTATAAATGTATTCATGTCAAAAAAGATAGCTAGAAGATTAGTTCGGAATTTTTATTTCCTTGCATTACTATTGAATGTTATCATTCCATGGGTATTCGTTAAAATCGTTATTGGTGATAGCACAGGCGAAATTCAATTGATATATGTTGCAGTCGCTGTCTGGTCAATAGTTGCGATAGTTCTATTTACTATTTACTTTGCTATTCCTGATTTTCATAAGAATTGGGAAAAAGTTGCTACCTTTTTATTTCCAACACTTTTCTGTAGCCCAATATTATTTTACGAGACTACATTTTTCATGATTCCGTTTGGAATTAATTTAATGTTTAACTTACTATGTCTATTCTACTATAAGAGAAAAATCATGAATGCGAGCGAACAATCAATGGAAACCATCTAATTCCTTTTTACTCATCATCCTTTACTCTTGGCCAAAAAATAGCACCCAAAAGCACACCAAAAACTAAGTATATAAAAAACACCTTGCTGTTCATATCATGAATTAAATCTGCTTGTTTAAAAAAAAGAACAATCGTGATGGCAAGTAAAATCCCCAATCCTAAGAGTTCGTTCAACCAACGTTTTTTGCGAATGATAAAAACATGACTTGCCAAAAATCCCCAAATCCAAGGAAGTACATATAATTCTGGAGGGATGTTTTCTGTGTTAAATATATACACAAACATCGCTATCAAAACAATCACTATCAGCAATCGTTGAAAAGTACGAATGCTCTTCTTTTCTGTCAAAAGCTCTTTCTGAAAACAAAATAGTACTGTGGTTAAAAAATTGTAGGTAAGTAGCAAACAAATTGTCGCTGATAAGAAGTATTCTAATACATTTATATAATAATTCATGATGAAATATCCTTTTCGATTTAGCATTTTAAAAGTAAAAAATTCTAAAACACTGCGGAATACCTATTCGTAGGGAGATTTTATGGGATTTATAAATGTTGAATGCTAAATTTTAAATTAAAAAGTGCTCTTTCCACAACCCACAACCCACAACCCACAACCCAAAAGCGAAGCGTTCAAAAAGTCCAGCATTTCCAACAGTCCAGCATCAAATGACAATTCATCCTAAAAAAATAACAATTCGGTAGTTTCTTTTTTCGCAAGAAGGTCGTTTGTAAGATATTTGAACCATCAATCAAACGAATTAAATCAATCAAAAAATGATCAGTATCGCAATCATCATCGTCAAATATGTTTTTTCAATACTCTGAGAAATCATTTAAAACAAGTGTAAACAATCAAAAACAACACAACAATGAAAAAAGTAGTATTCATTTTAAGTCTAGTCTTCTTCGGAATAACGGCAAACGCCCAAACGAAGTATGAAAAAGGTATGCAAAAAGCATTTTCTTTATTGGAAGAAAACAAAAGTAACGAAGCGGTAAATTTATTTGAGCGTATTTCAGAAGCCGCGCCAGAAGAATGGTTGCCATCGTATTATGCAGCACAAGTAACTATTATGAGTGGTTTTGCGATTAAAGACAAAACCAAATTATCGCACCAATTAGAGAAAGCACAAACACAATTGGATCATGCAACGAGCATTTCGCCAAACAATCCAGAAATCATGGTGATGCAAGCAATGTTGTATACCGTTTGGGTAGCCTATGATGGCGCAACATACGGAATGCAATATGGACAAAAAGTAGCCGAAATTTACGCAAAAGCCATGGCAATTGATAAAAACAATCCTAGAGTTGTATTGTGTAAAGCAGAATGGGACATAGGAAGTGCACGCTATTTCGGACAAGATACAGCACCGTATTGTGAAGCATTTGAAAGAGCAAAAACACTTTTTGAAACTGACAAATTAACAACTGCGTTTCATCCAAGTTGGGGAAAAGAACGTGCAGCGCAATTGGCAGAAGATTGTAAAAAGTAACAACATCGTTCAAAAAAACCTTAGTATATTTGAGGTAAAGCATACATAAAGACTCGAAAATGAAGGAATTTAGTAGAATAGTATTTATCGGAAGTATCATTGCTGCAGTATTGTGGGTCATAGATTTAATTTTGAGCTATACTTCTGGAAAAGCGATCAATTTTGACCAAAGAATGTTAAAAGAATTTGGGACGTATTGTTTGTATTCTATTCCGATCAGTTTGGTAAATTCCTATTTTTTTGATTATATCAATACACGTGTAAGTTGGACAGCAGCCAGAAAAAAATATCGATTGCTTATTGGAATTGTGGGTTCGGTAACCATTACCATATTTACGGTGTTTTTAGTACGAATGGTGCATCAAATGCTGATAGAAGGGCAATCCTATGCAGAATTTATCAATTCACAAGGATTAACATTTTATTTCATTGCATTACTCATCACCATTGTTTTCTCTGTGTTTTTTCATGCAATATACTTTTACAAAGAATTGCAAAAAAATAAAGTTACGGAGCAAAAAATCATTGCAGGAACCGCTTCTGCACAGTTTGATGCTTTAAAAAATCAGCTAGATCCACATTTTTTGTTCAATAGTTTAAATGTACTAAGTTCTTTAATAGATGAAAATCCGCATCAAGCTCAAAAGTTTACCTCCGGACTTTCTAAAGTGTATCGATATGTTTTAGAACAAAAAAACAAAGAATTAGTCACGGTTGATGAAGAATTTAAGTTTGCAAAAACATATATGAGCATTTTAAAAATGCGCTTTGAAGACAGTATCATTTTTGAAATCCCAGAAGCAGCAAGCAATCCTGAAAGTAAAGTAGTGCCATTATCATTACAACTATTATTAGAAAACGCGGTAAAACATAATATGGTGACGCCCTCAAAACCGTTGCACATTAAAATATACGAAGAAGGTGGGAATTTAATTGTTCAAAACAACCTTCAAGAAAAACAGATTGTAAAAAAGAGTAGTGGTGTAGGTTTAAATAATATCAGACAACGATACGATTTACTCACACAACGCGAAGTATACATTAACAAAACAGCGTCGGATTTCCAAGTAGCAATTCCGATGCTCACAAAACAAGTAGAGATTATGAGAAAAAAAGCGATAGGTTCAGGAGAAAATCCACTGGACGACGAATATATCAAAGCACGTAAACATGTAGAAAACTTAAAAGAGTTTTACTATAACGTATTATCCTATTGTTTAGTCATTCCGTTTTTAGTGTTCATTAACTTAAGAACAAGTCCACAATTCCATTGGTTTTGGTTTCCAATGTTTGGATGGGGAATTGGATTGGCATTTCACGCAATGAGCGTATATTTTGAAGATGGACGTTTCGGGAAAAATTGGGAAGAGCGAAAAATTAGAGAATACATGGAACAAGAAGAACGCAAAAGATGGAACTAATGAAGGAATTGAATCATAATAACATTGATAACTCCAAAAGAAAGGAAGACGCATATTTGAGGGCTCAGAAAAAAGTAGATAATTTAAAAGGGTTTTACATACACCTTTTGGTATACTTCATTATTAACAGTGTTTTTACGTACATAAAAATTGCTGAAAATATGGGTAATGGAGCAACTTTTCAGGAAGCTTTCTTTGACAATGACAACTTTGGGTTATGGCTCCTTTGGGGAATTGGACTCGTTTTTCACGGTGTGAATGTCTTTATAACCAATGGTAAATTTGGGCAAGACTGGGAAGAACGAAAAATAAAAGAATTCATGAACGAGGATATTCGAAATTTGAAATAATATAAAAAATAACATCATGGAACGATTGCCATCATCAAGAACATCAAAATTTAAAGATTACACAGAAGAAGAACGTTATTTACAAGCTCGTAAAAGAGTAGAAAAACTCAAAGGTTTTTATGGACATTTTGTATCGTATATTATCGTTAACATATTTATACTAACAATGATATTTTTTAATTTAGACAAAGAAGAAAGCTTTTGGCAATTTGGACACTTCGCTACGGCTTTCTTTTGGGGAATTGGAGTTGCATTTCATGCAGCAGGTGTTTTCGGACCTAATTTATTATTAGGACGAAATTGGGAAGAACGAAAAATAAAAGAATACATGTCTAAAAACGAACGTAATTGGGAATAACATAGAAATGCTAAATGCTAAATGTAAAATTTTAAATTTAAAAGTGTTTCCTTCGAATAACCAATTACCAACAACTAACAACCAACACACAACTAGCAAAAAATGAAAGTAATCATCATAGAAGACGAAAAGCCATCTGCACGCCGATTGAACCGAATGCTAGAAGCTGAAGATATGAAAGTCGAAATCATGTTGCATTCCGTAGCAGAATCTGTGGAATGGTTTCAAAGCAATCCGCATCCAGATTTGATATTTTTAGACATTCAACTTTCTGATGGATTATCGTTTGAAATATTTGAAGTCGTAGACATCACTTCGGCAATCATATTTACAACGGCGTATGACGAATATGCGTTGCAAGCGTTCAAACTAAACAGTATTGATTATTTACTTAAACCAATTGACGAAGACGAACTCATTACTGCCGTAAAAAAATACAAAGCGCGCGCGCCACAAACACAAAATGTGCAACTCAATTTTGACGACATCAAAAAACTATTGGTCAACCCGATTGAACGTAGCTATAAAAAACGATACACGGTAAAAGTCGGGCAACACTTAAAAATGATTCCAATTGACGAAATTGAATGTTTTTACAGCGAAAACAAAGGAACCTACGTTCATACTACAGAAGGCAGAAACTATCTCTTAGAAACGTCCTTGGAGCATTTAGAAGATGAATTATCTCCAGAAATATTTTATCGCGTAAGCAGAAAATTTTACATCAATATCAATGCTATTAAAGACATTATAAGTTACACCAACTCACGTTTGCAACTAAAATTACACAGTTTCAAAGAACAAGAAATCATCGTCAGCCGAGAACGCGTCAAAGACTTTAAGAATTGGCTGAATTAGCTTTGAAATTATAAATGTCAAATGCTAAATTTTAAATGTAAAAGTGTTTCTTAACAAACAAACAAACGAACAAATAAACAAATAAACAAATACACAAATACACGAATACATGAATACACGAATAAACAAAGAGCAAAGCGGTCTAATATCCAAGAGCGTTAGCGGTCTAAAAGCAAAGCGATCTAATCCTCATCTACGCGATTATCGTCAAAACCAGAAGGTAAAATTTTAGGAATATATTTAATCACAAATGGTAACAACAACATGCCACCAGGCAACATAAAAATTGCCAAACTTGGGATGGTTTTAAAAATATCTAACAATTGATCTTTGACACGTTTTTGTTCTTCATCAGTTAGCGATCGTTTGGTTGATTGCGTTAGTAAAATCATCAATTCTTTACTTTCATACAATTCCGTAGCCAAACGTTTTTTATTTCTATTAATCAGTTTTGTGACCATATTGCTAGAGTTTTCATAAAAACTCCGTACCATATTGCGCGATTTTAACAAGGCAATATCATCTTTGTGTTCGGTGTAAAACAAATGAATATCGTCAGTTGCTTTGAGTAATATCTCGTTTGGAATTTTTAAATCTTTTCCCAAACGATTCAAAAACTCACGTTCTTGATCGTCAATCATAGTATCTGTCCAAAACGTCATACACACCAAATCAACAATATAATTTTTCGTCAACGGATTGGTTACATAATGCAAAACATCTTCGTATGCGAGACGAACTCTATCGTGATAACGAAAAGAAGCTTCAAACAATTTGATCAAGCTTTCATCATAGGTTGTCTTTTCTTTCTTTAAATCGAGTGCCGAAAAAATGATGGTTTCAATCGTAGCTTCTAAGTTCCGGAGATACACATCAGTGACTTCGCCCGATTGTATATATTTTTCATAAGCCAAAATATCTACAAACAGTAATGTGTTGGTAATAAAATAATTAAAGTTCTTTGTGATTACATTATCGTCAATCGAAATACGCTTATGTAGCATACTTTCGAGTAAGTCATACGACTTTTTCTTTCCTAAAAATAACTCTTCAAAAAAAGAACTCTTATAATCATCAACAAGATTATAAAAACTGGTTACGCTCTCTACAAAATCTTTCTCTGAGTTGTATTTTTCATGTATAAACAAAAATGACAAAATCATATTCACTTTACACAACTCTTCATCTGTTAAATCGGTGACATCAATTTTATTAAAAAGTGTACGGAAATTGGTTCCATAAATAAATCCACACGATTTTAAATCGTTGTAAAAATCGTCTAAAGAATAGGAAATTGGTTGCGCTGTATGCGCATGATATTCTACCAATAACTTTTTTATCCAGCCTTTTGCAGATGGGTTCATGATTGTTATAAATTACACACAAAAATAAAGCTACTTTGGGATAAGTAGCTTTATAAATATATTAATTTTTAATTTTTTTATTCAATAATACCACCACAACTTACACGTGCGCCTGCGGCTCCAGAAGGTTGCGATACAAAATCATCGGTTCCTTGATGTACAATAATTGCTTTTCCAATGATATTTTTGTTTTCATCATCACAACCAATACACCATTGGTCGGTTTCAAAAGTAACCGTTCCAAGTCCATCAGCTTTTACTTCAAAGTTTCCAATATCACCTTTATGATAGCCTTCTGTAGCGCCCCATTTTCCATGCGGTTGCGCGGTCGGATTCCAATGTCCACCAGTTGATTTTCCATCTGCAGACGAACAATCTGCTTTTTCGTGAATGTGAATGGCATGTGTTCCTTCAGTTAGTCCTTCCATAATGGCACTCATGCTTACCACTCCATTTTCTTCAGAAAAAACTACTTTTCCAGAAACGTTACTATCACTTTTTGGCGTCAAAGCAAACTTAATTTTCTTTTTTTCGGTCGCTTTAGTGACTTCTGTTTCTGTATTAGTATCTCCTTTATCAGTCGTTTTCTCTTTCTTTTCGCCTTTACAACTTACGGATAACATCAATAATGCCGCAGCTGCAACTATAATTCCTTTTTTCATTATTATTTGTCTTTATTTGGTTTTATCGTGACTAACAAGTTAAGCAGAAATTAAATAGAAACAAAAAAATAGCTACGTTTAAAAATCAGCATACAGATGTTTTATTTTTTAAATGGAGCTTCTTTCTTTAGATATACATCTAAAAATTTCAGAATTCGACTATTCGCTTCAATCTGATTTTCCTTTTTTACAAATCCATGTCCTTCATCTTCAAACAATACATATTCCACGGGAACACCGTTTTTCTTCACGCCAGCTACAATTTCATCTGATTCTATTTGTAAAACTCTCGGATCTTTGGCGCCTTGCAATACCATTAACGGTTTGGTTACTTTATCGGTATGGAATAGTGGTGAAATTCTTTTCAATCGAACAGAATCCGCCGTATTCGGATTTCCTAATTCAAGATACAACGCATCTTTAAACGATTCCCACCACGGTGGAATGTTTTTTAAGGTACGCACCCAATTGGTCACACCAAAAATATTCACACCAACATCAAATTCTTCGGGCGTGTACGTCAATGCCGCCATGGTCATATAACCGCCGTACGATCCGCCAATAATTCCAATTTTATCACCGTCGATTTCATCTTGCGATGCCAACCAATTTTTTCCTTCTACGCAATCTTGTAAATCGCCTTCGCCATGATTTTGATCGTCCATTTTGTAAAATGTTTTCCCGTAACCGCTACTTCCTCTGTTGTTTACCGCAAGTACCGCATATCCGTGATTTGTTAAATATTGAATTAACGGATTAAATGATTGTGTCGATTGTCCACCTGGACCACCATGAACCCAAACCAATGCAGGAACTTTCTTGTCCGCAGATGCTTGATGTGGTACGTAATAAATGGCAGGAATTTCGGTACCATCAAACGATTTGTAACGAATTACTTTGGCAGTGACTAAGTCTGAAAGTTTCACCGTTTTATTCAGCGTATTCGTTAATTGTTTCAGATCTTTTGTCTTCAAATCATACACATACAAGTTGGAAGGCGTATTGGAGCCACCAACATACAAACTCATTTTAGTTTCGTCTCTGGAAAATCCAACATTGGTAATGCTTTGATTTCCAAAATTTGGCAAGTCAATGTTTTTTCCTGTGGCAACCTCTTGAATTTCAATGGCGTTTTTAGCGTCTTCATTTATGTACGTTACTCTGTAAGTTCCATTATAAGTTACATAACTTCCACTGATATCCCATGACTTTTCGAACACTTTTTCACGTGTTTCATCTGCTAGATTGTATTTCATCAAATATGAAAATTCTGCATCCGCATCTGTTGTATAATATAATGATGAACTGTCGCTTGAAAATTCTTCTGCTGAATTTCCACTCTGCTGTGTATTTACTTTTGCAAGCTTTTTAGTTGCGATTGTATACACAAATAAATCACTATCATTGGTATTAATATTTTTGCTTACGGCCAAGTGGTTTTTATCATCAGAAATACCTCCAATGCTATAACCTTCATCATTTTTATAAATGAGTTTTGAAGTGAATGTTTCCAAATCCATTTCATACAAATCCATATACCGACTGTCGCGTTCGTTAGATTGATAATAGAAACTCTTTTTATCTTTTGCCCATTTAAAAAAGGAAGCTCTTGCGCCTTTTGTTGTCGTTAACTCTGTAGAAGTTCCATCAGTATTTTTTGCGTACAGATGAAAAATTTCATCTCCGTTGTTGTCCATTCGGTATAAAATACGTTCGTCTTCTGGGAAAAACGAAATGGAATAAATGGAGATACTATCCGATTGCGTAATTGGCGTATAATCGCCGCCAGCAGTAGGAACACTATACATATTGTAAATCCCTGAACGATTGCTCGTAATCAATATTTTTGATTTATCAGGAGAAAAACTGCCGCCAAAAACACGTTCGTTATCCATGATTTGTTCAATGGAATATTCCTTTACCTGTTGGGCAATATCTTTCTTGTCTGTTTCTTTTTTATCATCTTTACAGGAGACGATTAAAAGCGTTATCGCGAATAATAGACTTAGTTTTTTCATGATTTTAATTTTTTAGTTGAAATGATTTTATTTCTTTAAAAGGCTTTAAATCAATTTGTTCCATCGCTGAACGATATGTTTTCCATTCATCATTAAAAAATGTGTTGGTTTTGTCTAAAGCATCTTTGAGTGCATCTTCGGCATGTGTCATTAATTGACGCTCTGTATCTGTTAATCCTTCTTGGCGCGAACCTGCATACCAACCTGCCGAACCAATACGTTGCATTACGTTCACTTCTGGATTTCGTGTAATTCCTTGTCGTTTGTCTACTTTACCTAAGTACAATGCGATGACTTCATCAATTCGTTTGATAATATTTTTAGATTCCTTAATGGCATCTTTGTGTTTTTTCTTGTCTAATTTTCCAAGTGCTGTTTGATATTCTTTCGCAGCATTTTTACTTTCGACCAATTGTTTTACAGCATCTGCGGCAGTTTGTGTCATAGCTTCAATTTTCTTTCCAGCCGCATACGTTTCTTCAATATTCTTTTGAGAAACTTGCAAACGTGGATCGCTTTCAACTTTGATATTGGTTTCTGTAACTTGATCTCCATACGTCATTTTTAATTGATATGTGCCAGGTTTTACAGACATTCCGCCGCGTTCACGTGTGCGTTTTGAGATGGTTCTGGAAGGTCTATCGACACCTTTTTCGTCCATTCCCCAAAACATTCTGTGAATTCCGTTTTCTTTTGGGGCTTTATATTTTATAGTACGAATCAGTTTTCCACTATTATAAACCTCTAGTTTTAACGAATCCCATTTAACTTTCTTTTCGTCATTCTCCTTTGCTTCGTCCTCATCTTTGTCTTTATCTTCGTCTTTCTTATCTTTTTTATCAGATTTAGGCATGTCTTTCTTATTGAAATAATACGAAATCATCGCGCCACCTCTTTTATTTTCTCCATGGTAGGTTGCATCTGCTCCAAAACGACTTCCCGTAGGTTGTTGATAAGCAGCTTGATATGCTGTTGGTGGTTCAAATAATGCAATGTTTTTAGTAAGAATATTTTTATCACGAGCAATCGCGCGTAATGGACGAATATCGTCTAAAACCCATGCGGCTCTACCAAATGTTCCAATGACTAAATCGTGTTCCCTTGGTTGAATCACTAAATCTTTTGTAGAAACAGTTGGAAAACCAGCAGTCCATTTTTGCCATTTGTTTCCAGCGTCTAACGAAATGTACAATCCGTCATCAGTTCCTAAGAAAAGTAAATTTTTATTTTCAGGATCTTCCACAATGGATAAGGTATAACTTTTTACATCAGAAGCATCTACAATGCGTTCCCACGTTTTTCCGTAGTTTGTCGTTCTATATGCGTATGGTTCGTAGTTGAATCGTCGATAATCATTCGCAATCAACAACGCTTCACCTTGCTTTTTGTTGGACGCTTTTACTTGCGTAATCCAACTTCCCGCAGGTAAACCTTTGATGTTTTTAGTCACTTCTGTCCATTCTTGTCCGCCGTTTTGTGTAATATGAACGCGTCCGTCATCAGTGGCAGCCCACAACATATTTCGCTCTAGCGGAGAAGGTTCAATCACTAAAACCGTACAATGATTTTCTGCTCCGGTTGCATCCATGGTTAATCCGCCACTTTCAGCTTGCTTTAATTTTTCAGGATTGTTGGTTGATAAATCACCAGAAATTACTTTCCATGTCAAGCCTTTGTCAGTACTTTTATGCACAAATTGACTTCCAAAATAGAGTGTGTTATTGTCAAATGGGTCAATGTTTATGGCAGCATTCCAATTGAAACGCAATTCTACTTTTGCATCTGGATGTGTTGGTTTTACGGTGTAATTGTTTCCTGTGATCCAATCATAGCGCGATACAAAACCTTGTTGACTCATAGACCAACCATACCGTGAATTGTCTTTGTCTGGCACTACATCAAATCCGTCACCAAACGAAATTTCTTGCCAATACGAATTGCGAATTCCTTGATCTCTCCAAACATACGCAGGTCCGCGCCATGAACCATTGTCTTGCATTCCACCATATACATTATACGGAAATTCGTTATCTACATTGATATGATAAAATTGAGCTACGGGCAAATTCCCGATAAAACGCCAAGTTTGCCCTCGATCTTTGGTGATGTTCATTCCACCATCATTTCCATCAATCATGAATTTTCCGTTCGTTGGATGAATCCACCATGCATGATGATCTGGATGCACACCATTGTCCACACCATAAGCTGGCATGAGTTGGTTGAAACTTTTTCCGCCATCTTCGGAAACATTCACATACGTGAAAATTGTATACAATCTATTTTCGTTTTGCGGATCTACATAAATTTCAGAATAGTAAAACGGACGATTTCCAATACCAGGTTTGTCGCTTACTTTTGTCCACTTAAATCCACCATCAACACTTTTGTACAAAGCGTTCTTTTTAGCTTCTATTAGTGCATAGATAATATTTGGACTGCTTGGCGCGATGGCAATTCCGATACGTCCGAGTTCACCTTTTGGTAAACCTTCTTTATCGCTTAGTTTTTTCCACGTTTTTCCACCATCGTGTGTGATGTGTAAGCCAGAACCTTCGCCACCCGATTTGAAAAACCACGGATCGCGTTTGTGTTCCCATAGTGCCGCAATTAATTTATTCGGATTTGTTGGATCCATGACTAAATCAGCTGCTCCCGTTTTGTTATTTGCGAATAAGATTTGTTTCCATGTTTTGCCGCCGTCTGTAGTTTTATACACGCCGCGTTCTGGATGTTCGCCCCAAGGGGAACCAATTGCCGCTGCGTATACAATATTTGGATTTGTTGGATCAATAATTACACGGTGAATGTGCCTTGTTTTTTCCAATCCCATCAATGTCCAGTTTTTTCCACCGTCTAATGATTTGTAGATTCCGTAACCGCCATTGAGACTGTTTCGTGGATTTCCTTCTCCAGTTCCAACCCAAATTACGCTTGGATTTGATTGTTGAATTGCCACAGCACCGATAGAAGCCGTAACTTCTTTATCGAAAAGTGGTTCCCATTTGATACCGCCAGACGTTGATTTCCAAAGGCCGCCAGAAGCCGTTCCAACGTACATCACATCAGGATCGTTGATAACCACATCAATGGCTGTGACACGTCCGCTCATGCCACCAGGACCAATATTACGCGGTTTCATATTTTTTACCGTTTCCATGGAAAACTCTTGTGCAGAGATACTTAGCGCGGAAAAGGCGAGTAGTAGTAGGATTAGTTTTTTCATTTTTTTTGGTTGGTTTTTTTTGGTTTATGAGTTTATAGGTTTACTAGTTTATATTTTTTTCTAACTTTCGTTATCAGTTATCAGTTATCATATCGAGCGCAGTCGAGATACTTAAATTATTAAAATCAGCCAATATTTTAAAATTAAAATTTATAATTCAACATTTAGCATTTCATAGCAC